>NZ_JAEVHN010000060.1:0-17701 GCF_016803375.1 Micromonospora sp. 4G55 | reverse complement strand
TGCACCTCGCGCCGCCCCGCCACCGCGGGCCGGGCGGCCAGGAAGAGCGTGTTGAGCGGCGGCACCGCCGGGCTCGACAGCGGCCGCAGCGCGCCGGAGGCCAGCTCACCCCGGCACAGGTACGTCGGCAGCACGCTCGCCCCGGCGCCGGCCAGCACGGCCGCCAGCACCGCGCGCAGGTCGGCCACCACCAGATTCGGCGTCCGGGTGAGTCGGGTGTCGAAGACCGTCCGCCACCAGCGGCGCAGGATCGGCGCCTCCTCGGCGTAGGCGACCAGCGGCACGTCCCGCAGGGCCTGCGGGGTCACCGGGTCGGCAGCCGATCCCCCCAGGCGGGCGCGGCGACCAGGGCGAACTCCTCGTCGTAGAGCGGCTCGGCGGTCAGCCCCCGCCGGCGGGGACGCACGCTGCTCACCACCAGGTCGAGCCGGCCGGCGGCAAGGTCGTCCAGGAGCTGCTCGGGCAGCCCCGCGGCGACCCGCAGCTCCAGGCCCTCGGCGACCAGACCGGCCACCGCCGGCAGCGCCAGCTCCGCGAGGAACTCGGCCGCCCGCCGAGGAAGACCGTCCGCGGGTACGGCGTGGCCGTGTCGTCGGCGAGTACGGCGTCGAGGCGGTCCAGCGGATCGGCCACCCGGCGGGCCAACTCGTCGCCGGCCGGGGTGGGCAGCACGCCCCTCGGCACCCGGTCGAAGAGCGGCCGGCCCACCGCCTCCTCCAGCGCGCGGATCTGGGCGGTGACCGTCGGCTGGGCCAGCCCGAGCAGCTCCGCGGCGGCGGTGATCGAACCGGACCGGTGCACGGCCAGGAAGCTGCGGAGCAGGTCGAGCGACACCTTCACATCAGCAAACCTATCGTCGCTGTGTCGTTCGCCTATTGGTCGGCTATGGATTCGCGCGCCAGCATGGTCGACATGACACGTGCACTCATCGCTCTGACCAGCCACCGCCAGCTCGGCACCACCGGCCGCGAGACCGGCTTCTACGTCGGCGAGGCCGCGGAGCCGTGGGAGGTGTTCCGGGCCGCCGGCTGGGACGTCGACCTGGTCTCGGTGGCCGGCGGCCAGCCGCCGCTGGACGGCCGGGACGAGAACGACCGGACCCAGAACGACTTCCTGGCCACCGCCGGCGTGGAGCACACCCCGAAGGCCGCCGACGTCGACCCGACCGGATACGACGTGATCGTCTTCGCCGGCGGTCACGGCACGATGTGGGACTTCCCGAACGACCCGGACCTGGCGCGCATCGCCGCGACCGTCTACGAGCGGGGCGGGGTCGTCTCGGCGGTCTGCCACGGCCCGTCCGCGCTGGTGAACCTGAAGCTCTCCGACGGCTCCCACCTGGTGGCGGGCAAGCGGGTGGCCGGCTTCACCAACGACGAGGAGAACGCCGTCGGCCTCAGCGACGAGGTCCCGTTCCTGCTGGCCGACAAGCTCACCGAGGCCGGTGCCGTCCACGTACCGGCGCCGAACTTCACCGAGCACGTCGTCGTCGACGGCCGCCTGGTCACGGGCCAGAACCCGCAGTCCGCCCGGGCCATGGCCGAAGCCGTCGTCAGGACCGTCGCCGCCCGCTGACCCGCCCCACCCCACCCCTCCCCTCTCGGGTTGCAGATTCACGGAAAGAGTGGCTGTTCCGCGCGGAACAGCCACTCTTTCTCGGTAAGTGCGGCCGCCGGTGAGCTCGCGGGGACGGGTCAGTAGCGGTGCAGGAGGCGGAAGCGTACGGCGACCGCGAGGGTGTCGTCGGTGACGGTGAAATCAGGGTCGCCGAGCCAGCCCCGGTAGTCCGGCCCGTGCCAGTACGCCTCGTGCCCGACGCGCCAGGCGGCGACGGAGTCGTACCCCTCGCCCTCGTCCCGGGCGTGGTCCAGGTCGACGTCGCCGAGCCGGACGACGCGTACCTCGGTCAGCTCGATGACCGCGACCGGGCGGTCGGCGGAGTCGACCACCACCAGGCGGTCGCCGACCACCGGCAGCGGCTCGCCGTCGCGCTCGTGGTCCTGGAGCAGGCCGGTGGTGGAGGTCTTCGTGCCGGCGAGGACGGCCGCGACGAGCTGGTCCCGCAGCGGCCCCGGGAAGGCGAACTCGGTCTTCGGCAGGTCGGGCGGCGGCGTCGTCATCCGGCGACCGTAGCCGCCACCGCGCCCGGTCACACCCGATAATCGCCGGGCAGTCCGGTGCCGCGCAGCTCGGGCGGCAGGTGGGCCACGTCGTTGAAGGCGATCAGGCTGGGCGGCCCGGTCGAGCTGTAGCGGATCACGGTCAGCCCGGCGTTGTGGTGGTTGAGACCCAGCCAGCGCCGCTCCGGAGCGTCCAGGGCGTGCCGGACCAGCCAGGCGATCAGGAAGTTGTGCGTGATCACCAGCTCGCGGACGTCACCGTCGCACGGGGCCGTGGCGAACCGGGCGACGGCCTCCGCCGCCAGTCGCGGCCCGTCGGCCCGCTCGCGCGCCGAGAATCCGGCCAGGAAACTCGCGTACGCCACCGGCAGCCCGGCCGGGTCGGTGTCGTGCGGCAGGTGATCGCCGGCCAGCTCGGTCGCGTACACCGGGACCGTCGGCAGTGACCCGGCGACCAGCTCGGCGGTCTCGACGGCCCGGCGCAGCGGGCCGTGGTGGACGCGCGCAACGGTACGGCCCGCAGTCGCTGACCGAGCAGCGCGGCCTGCCGGCGGCCCCGCTCGGAGAGCCCCACCTCCGGCGACTCGACCTCCGGGCGGTCCTGCTCGCCGTGCCGAGCCAGGTAGAGCAGCCGGGTGGCCATCGTCGTCTCCTCGTGCGGTCGGGAGGCGCGATGCTAACCCGCGCCTCGACGTCGCCGCCCCGATCACGCTCAGCGAGGCGACCGTCGCAGCGCCGCCGCGAACGTCGCGGTCACCCAGGCCCAGCCGGCGGTCACCGCCAGACCGAAGGCGACCATGGCCACCGGGCCGGGCCGGACCATCAGCGCGCCCCAGGCGAGCGCGAAGAACACCCCGGTCGCGATGCTGGTGACGGCCCACACCCGGTCGCCGTCGCGGGCGGCCCGGCGGCCGGCAACGACGGTCGCCACGATCAGCGACCCGAAGGCGACCGCCGCCGCGAGGAAGTGCAGCCCGCCGTGCCAGCTGATCTGCCCGGGCCCGCGCGGCGTCCCGGCCGGGAAGCCGTCGGCCGGGTCGGCGCTGAAGACCCCGGCCGCCATCAGGCCGAACCCCCAGAGGGCGAGCAGCCGGGGCAGCCAGGTCGAGCCGGTCACCGGCCGGCGGCGCACCGCGGCGGCGGCGCCGACGCAGAGCGCCCCGGTGGCCAGGAAGGTGGCGATCTGGAGCCAACCCAGGTCGCCCGTGCTCAACATGCTGACCGGGTGCCGCCGGAAGTCGAAGCCGTCCCGGGTGACGCCCTGGGCCAGCGCCGACACGGCGAAGACCGGGCCGGCGAGGACGCCGCCGACCAGCAGGGCCCGGTCCCGGCCGAGGGCGGCCGGTCCGGCGGCGGGCAGGGTGATCGCGTCGGTCACGGCCCCGCTCCCCTCAGGCCCGGGGGAACATCTGGCCGATGCGGATCTTGTTGCCGAACGGGTCCCGGATGCCGAAGTCGATCCCGTACGGGCGCTCCATCGGCTCGTCGGTGATCTCGACGCCCTTGGCGACCAGGTCCTCGTGCGTCTTGCGAGCGTCGTCGGTGGTCATGAAGAGGTAACCACCCAGCGCCCCCTTGGTCAGCAGCTCCCGGACCTGCTCGGCGGTGGCCGGGTCCAGGGCGGGCGGCCCCGGCTTCTCCAGCAGGATCTCGCGCTCCGGGTCGCCGGGCAGGTTGACCGTGAGCCAGCGCATGAAGCCGAGGTCCTGGTCGGTATTGACCTCCATGCCGAGCTTGCCGACGTAGAAGTCGAGGGCCTCGTCCTGGTCGAGGACGTAGATCTGGGAGCGGCTGATCGCGTTCATCGTCATGCCCATCACGCTAGAGGGTGGGCCTGACCTGCCGCTTATCCAAAACTGCTGGGTCTGGTCCAGGCCTTGGTGAAGCAGCTCGGCACGGTCGCGGCGGCGGCCGAGCGGCGCCTGCGGAAGTCGCTGGGCGACTCGCCGACGATCTGCCGGAACGTCCGGCTGAACGTTCCAAGGCTGCTGAAGCCGACCGCGAAGCAGATGTCGGTGACGTCCCGCTCGCTCTCGATCAGCAGCGACATCGCGCGTTCCACCCGCCGCCGTTGCAGGTAGCGGTGCGGGGTCTCGCCGAAGGTGGCGCGGAAGGTCCGGATGAAGTGCGCCTCGGAGACGAGCGCTATCCGGGCCAGCGCCGGGATGTCCAGCGGCTCGGCGTACGCCCGGTCCATCGCGTCCCGGGCGCGCAGCATGGCCCGGTTCGACTCCTCCACCGCACGACTCATCGGCCCCCACCCGTCGTCCCCGCCGTCAGCGCCAGGCTATCGCCGTCGCCTGCAGCTGGAGCCACCCGGTCGCGGCCGGCACCGAGGGGCAACGCAACGGTATCTATCGATGCAACAATCTTATTGTGAACGAGGTTTCCGAATTCCCCACCGTCCGGTACTTCGCCACGGCGAACCCCGTCGGGCCCGGCCAGGACGACGTGCCGGCGCTGCTCCGGCGGGTCGCGGACACCATCGAGGAACTCGGGCCGGTGTGGATCCAGGACATGACCTTCGAGAACGAGATCAACGAGCACGGTGACTGGTACTCGCTCACCGTCTACTTCCACGAGGAGTCGAACGGCGGCGAGTGACGCGCCGGATTCGGTCTGCGCCCCCGGCCGACGTGCCGTGGACGCGGAACGGGCGGTGACCGTCGCCGGCCACCGCCCGTCCGTGTCTTTCCGTTCAGCCGTTCATCGTCGCGCGAGGTCCGGCTTCGGCATGTCGCCCGGGGTGGGCTCGGCGGGCGGAGCGCCCAGGGTGAGACCACTCACGGCCGTACCGGCGGTACCCGGGTAGAGCCAGAAGGTGCCGACGACATCGGCGACCACGCCCGTGGTACCCGAGTTGTTGTAGATGTTGAACTGGTCGGTCGGGCCGATCAGGGTGACCCCCGCATTGGCCACGGTCTCCCCGGCCGCCGCGTTCAGGTTGCTGACGTCCGGCCGGTCGATGCCGCTGATGCCGTTCGGCCACACCTTCAGGAAGGTGCTCGCGGTGGGAGCCACCGCCGTGACGTTGAGCGCCAGCGCCCGGGTGTCGGTCGTCGCCACCGCGGTGGGCGTGGTGACCACGCCGGTCCGGCCGCCACCGAGGTTGGCCGGCAGGCCCTGACCCACCCGGCTGTCCACGATCCGGGTCGGCGTCCGCGGGTTGAAGCGCAGACCGTTGCGCAGGCCCGAGTCGTCGATGAAACCGACGATGTCCACGACCACGTGAGTGTCCTTCAGCGTGTAGACGCCGAAGGTGGGCAGCTCCGAACCCCACGGGCAGTCGTAGCAGTGCCGGACCGGCACGACCGCCAGGTTGGGCGTGATCGACCTGGCCCCGTAGTTGACCGTCGACGTCTTCGGCTCCGGCCATTCGCCGTTCCACGCCGTCAGGAAGCCGGCGGACGTCGGCGTCACCGCGGTGATGTTGACGACCGCGGCCCGCATCCGCCAGTTGGCGTCGTAGCCGTAGTTCAGCGCCAGCCGCACCTGGTGGTCGGCCGGCAGCTTCTGCCCCCAGTCGCTACGGCTGTCGAAGAGCCGTCGCGGGACCACCGGCAGGAACTGCCCGCCGAGTCCGCGCTCGGTGAACATGAAGCTGTTGTCGCTGGCGTAGAAGCCGACCACGTCGACGATCGCGTGGGTGTAGCCCGAGCTGTTGTTGATCGCCACCTTGCCGCCCGAGCCAACGGCCACCGTCACCGAGTTGGACCGGGTCCAACCCCGCTTGAAGTTCAGCGACGAGGCGTTCGGCTTCGGCTTGCCCGACGGGTACACCGTCAGGAAGCTCGACGCCGTCGGCTCGGTGACGGTCACGTTGAGCACCACCGCGGACACGCCGGTGGACGGGACGCCGCCCCGCCCGGTCACCTGGAGGTTCGCCGTACCGTTCGGGCCGAGCTTGGCCTTCGCGGCGCCGTTCCCGGTACGCGTGTCCATGATCCGCGCCGGTGAGAGCGGGTAGTAGGTACCCCGGGAGCCGATCACGCCGTTCGCGGTCAACGGCACCGTGCGCGGGCTGGAGAGGCTGTTGTTCGGCAGCTCCAGGACCGCGGTCCGGATGCCCGCGCCGGCCGGCACCGGCGCGACGTCCACCCGGCAGGTCTGACCCTTGGCGAGCGTCGCACCCTTGCAGGTGTCGGCGGTGACGACGAACGACGAGGCGTCGGTGCCGGTGACGGTGGCCGCCCCGAAAGTGGTCGGCTCCGCGCTGGTGCCGGTCACCGTGACGGAGTTCGCCTGGCCCCGGTCGGCGATGTACTGGTCGCCGAAGGAGAGCGAGGCCGGGGAGACCCCGACCGTACGCGGGTCCAGGCCGTTGACGCCGAGCTGCACGTACCGCTTGCCCAGCGACGTGTTGTCGGGGAGCTGGAGCCACGTCCAGTCGCCGCCCAGCTTGGTCGGTGCGGCGCTGATCGTGATGGTGCAGGTCTCCCCCGGGGCTCGGGTGGTGTCCGAGCAGGTGTCGCCGGTGATGGAGTGGGCGGTCGTCGGGAAGAGGAAGCTGGCCGTGCCGAACACCGTCGCCGCCGACCCGGTCGACGTCACCGTGATCGTGCGGGTCACCGGCGCGCTGCCCACCAGCCGGTCGCCGAAGTTGTGCGACATGACGTCCGTCGCGGCGGCGGCGTAGTCGACGGACGACTGCCACCGGATCTCGCCGTGCAGGTCGTCGTAGCTGGAGAAGCAGGAGATGCCGTACGACGCCGCGAAGGCAGTCAACGCACCGGTCTCCGGGTCGGTGGTGGCTTCCCGGACGGTCAGCGTGCCCGGAGCCTCGTCACAGCCCGCCCCGGCGTGCTGCACGTCGACGAGGGCGTACTCGGCGCTGGGGTAACCGGCCAGCTGATACGTGGTGCCGGCGGTCCAGGACGCGCCGGTCGGCGGGGCCAGTCGCCACGTCCAGTTGTCGCCGCCCTGGTCGGCGCGGAGGTTGAGCTCACCGCCGGCGGCCGCGCCGACGGTGAAGGTGGCGCCGGCGGCCTGGTCGAACACCTGGGAGCCCTGGTACCACCAGGAGTTGGGGTGGCCGTCGACGGTGAGAGCGGTGTGGGGAGGGGTCGCCGCCGGGGCGGCGATGGCGGGACCGGACACCGCCGTCGTCACGACCACCGCGGCGATGACGCCCGAGAGGACGCCACGGATGTTGGGCAAGAAGAACCCCCGTATCACTGGATGAGAAAGTGCCAGCGGACCATAGGCGGGAAATCCATCGACGGGCAACGCGGTACCGGGAGAACTGACCGAAAAGATCATCCGCCTCGTCCGGTCGTGTCACCGATGCCCGGGTCCGGCAGGGCCCAGCGCTGTCCCGGTGTGACGCGGCGTTGCCGTCAACCGGTCCACCGGCGGGCGCGCGGCCGCCCGCGCCGCTGACGGCTCACTCGATGGAGGAGGACCGGACGATGGCTGCCAGCTGGGATCGGGAGGTGATGCCCAGCTTGGGGAACGCCTTGTAGAGGTGGTAGCCGACGGTCCGCGGGCTGAGGAAGAGCTGGGCGCCGATGTCGCGGTTCGAGGCGCCACCGGCCGCCAGCCGGACGACCTCCCGTTCCTGGGGAGTGAGGACACTGAGCGGGTCGCCGGCCCTGCGGGGCGCGGCCGGCACGTCCCCGGTCGCCCGCAGCTCGGCACGGGCCCGCCCGGCCCACAGCTCCGCACCGAGTCGATCGAAGATCTCCAGTGCGCCGCGCAGCTCTGCGCGGGCGTCCGCCCGCCTTCGGGCCCGCCGCAGCCACTCGCCGTAGGCGAGCCGCGTCCTCGCCTGTTCGTATGGTTGATCGCCCCTCTCGTGGACCCGAACGGCAGCCACGAAGTGCGCTTCATCCTGCTCGACGAGGGCCCGGCAGCGTAGGGCGATCGCGTCCGATGCCGGTTGACCGACGTACCGCGCCCAGGTCAGGTAGCGCTCCAGCGGCTCCCTGGCCCGTTCCGGCTGGTCACTGCGGACGGCTGCCTCGATCCGGTCGGCGGCGCAGAGGACTCCGATTCCCGTCGGCGGGATGGCCTCCAACTGCCGCAGGGCGGCCTCCGGGTGTCCCAGGCCGAGTTCGAGCCGGCCGAGCGCCCAGCGCCCGATGCTCGCGGCGAGAACCAGCCCCCGGTCGTCGGCTCGCCGGACACCTTCCTCGGCCTTCTCGCGGCACCCCGGCACATCCGCCTGATGGGCGAGCACCCAGGCGATGCAGCAGGTGAGGTGGGTGACCCGGTGCTCGTGACCCAGCTCCGTCGCCAGCCGCAGCCCCGCGTCGAGCGTCGCCAGCGCCTCGCCGTACGAGCCGAGCAACCCCTGTACGAACCCGTGGTCCTGCAGCGCGAACGCCAGCCAGCCGATCATGCCGCTCTGCTGGCATTCCGCCACGACCCGTCCGGTGATTTCTTCGCAGCGGGCGGTACGGCCCGCGGGGAGGCAGGCAGCGGCGGTGAAGGTCAGCCCGGGCACGCCCAGCCCGGCGAGCGCGGGTACGTCGAGCACCTCGCTGATGAGCTTGACTCCGCCGGGAATGTCGCCGCGCAGCAGCCGGGTCAGCCCGATCGCCTGGCTGACCAGCGGCGAACCGGGAAGCGCCTGGAGCTGCGCGGCTGCCTGCTCCGCCAGCCGCGGGTCGCCGGCGAACCAGGCGCAGCGGACGGCCTCCACCAGCAGCCAGTGGGCCTGCTCGGTGGCGTGGGCCGCTACGCGGGGGACGGTGTCCATGATGATGCGGCCCGCCGCCAGCGGGGTGCCCAACTCGAATTCGCGATGGGCGCGTACCTGGGTCAGCGCCACGATCATCGTGGGGTCGTCCACCTCGGGGGGTGCGCGGTCGGCGAGTGCGGCCGCACGGCGCATCAGGCCGGCGTCGCTCGCGGCCAGTGCGGCGGCGGCCAGCCGCGCGGATCGGCGTACCGGATCGGCGGTGAGCTCGGCGGCGCGTTCGTAGGCGGCCGTCATCGCGGCGTGGCCGCCACGGGTACGGGCCCGGCCCGCCGCCTCCTCCAACCGTTCCGCGACGTCCTCGTCGGGACCGAGCGCGGCGGCGGCCAGGTGCCAGGTCCGCCGGTCAGCGGCATCCGGCGCGGTCGAGCTGGTCAGCGCGTCGGCAAGCGCTCGATGTACGGCGAGGCGTCGGCTGACGGAGGCACTGTGATAGGCGGCGGCCCTGATCAGGGGATGACGGAAATCGACGACCGACCCGCTGATCTCGATCAGCCGGCTCCGCTCGGCCGCTTCGAGACCGTGCAGGGAAGCGCCGGCAGCGACCAGCGTCGCAAGCTCACCCGAGCCGCCCGCCGCCGCGATCAGCAGCGCAGCGCGCGCGTGCTCGGGAAGCTCCGCCATCTGCGCGTGGAACGCCGCCTGGACGCGATCGGCCACCGGCATCGCACCCACCGGCGACAGTCGTCCCGCCCGCTGTTCGGGACTGAGCGCGGCGGGCAACTCGATGAGGGCCAGCGGGTTGCCGTCCGACTCCTGGATGAGGCGCTCCCGCACCTGGGGCGGAAGGTCGGCGGGGAGCAGCGCCGCGGCCGCGGCTCTGTCCAGGCCGCCCAGCCGCAGCTCGTCAAGCCCCGGGGCGGGGAAATCCGGGCGAGCGGCGAAGAGCATGGCGACGCCGTCCGCGTCGAGTCGACGCGCGGCGAAGACAAGGGCGTCGGTGGATGCCTGGTCGAACCACTGCGCGTCGTCGATGAGACAGAGCAGCGCGCCGTCCCCGGCCAGCTCGGACAGCAGGCTCAGCGTGGCCAGTCCGACCAGGAACCGGCTCTCCGGCGGGGCGTCGCCCAACCCCAGTGCACCGCGGAGCGCGGTGGCCTGCGGGCCGGGCAGCGCGTGGATCCGGTCGAGCCCGGTACGCAGGAGCAGGTGCAGTGCGGCGAACGGCAGTGCCGCCTCGGACTCGATACCGACGCCGCGCAACACCCGTAGGCCGGCTGCCCGGCCGGCGGCGTACTCGAGGAGTGCCGACTTGCCGATCCCCGCCGGACCGCGCATCACCAGCGTGCCGCCGCGACCGTTCCGGGCGCCTTCCAACAGCCGTTCGACCTGCGCCTGTTCCTTGGCCCGCCCGTGCAGCACGACTGGCAACCTACCGTCACGACGACTGATTCGGCATCGCGCCGACCTCCGTAGCTTCGTGATCAGACGCACGTCAGCACCACGAAGGGACCCCGAGATGGTTACCGCCGCCAGCACCGTCCAGACCGCCGATGACGCCAAGCTGCTCTGCTTCGCCCTCAAGCAGGACGCGATCGGCTCGGGCGCCAACGGAGTCGTCTACCTCGCCGCCGCGGCGATCTTCGGCGAGATGTTCGGCCTTCCCGCCGCCTTCCTCTACCCGATCGGCGCGTTCCTGGTCGCTTTCGCGGCCGCTCTGCTCTTCCTCGCGTCGAAGCCGAGGGTGAGCCGGCCCGCCGTGGGTGTCGTGATCGCTGTCAACACCGCATGGGTGGTCGCGAGCGTGGAACTACTCATCGCCGGGTGGTTCCCGCTGACCGGCCTCGGCACCGCACTGGTGATCGCACAGGCGGTGGTGGTCGCCGGCTTCACCGCTCTACAGCTCGCCGGCCTCCGCAGGACGGTCTGAATCCGCTGCGCCTCCGGTGCCCGCTTCGTGACGAGCGGGCAACACGGCGAACCGCCCGACAGCGCCCACCGAAACCACCTGGTGGGATTGGAGCCCCCGGCCGGGATCGAACCGGCGACATCTCGCTTACAAGCTCTGTGCACCGCGTCCGCGCCCATCTGCGCCCGGTCGCACGCTCGGAGCGGCGTCCCTGCCTGGCCATGTTCGTATGTCGCTGTCCAGGCTCGTTGCTGTCAGCGTTGCTGTCGACGTCCGCCCGTCCAATCAAGCGCGACCCCCGCCGGGGGGAGCCTGGTCGCGGTCATCAGCCAGTGTCGACGGGCATCGTCCTCTGCCCTCGCGCTCGGCCGGCTTGTCGCTCCTTCCGCCCCTCACTATCGAGCAGTGGGCTGTTTGCTGACTCACTGCTGACTCCGCCTGACGATGGCTGGCCATGGGCCCTACCTCCTGGTCCTGGCCGCAGTCCTGAACCTATGGAGTACCAGCAAGGGGGTCACCGACCTCAGTCGACAGGCTCGTCTGCGCCGCTGGATCTACCCGGGCCAGCGCTCCTCAGGCGGGCCCTGTCCCAGTGGCACCGCGTCTGGGCGGATCAACCCGGCCCTGGGAGCGGATGTTGATCCGGAACCCCCTCGCTAGGTAGCTCCTCGCGCCCGCCCATTCGGTCACGAAACCGTTGCCAAAAACCGGGTAATTGACGGCGAGTAGCTAAACCGCTACTCGCTGCCATCGCTTGTGGCTGCACGCCCCTAGCTTTGGCAAAAATCTGACTCGCCTGCACCGCAACCTCGCAGCAGAGACGCCATAGACCCACTACAGTTGCTTGTTATGCCCCGCGGGCCATGGACAACCACTCGAAGCAGGATCGCCCACTCGACGCCTCGTTTCAACGTGCATCAAGACGAGGTGACTCGTCCGGATGGAACTCTTGGCGAGTATGACTGGATCGAAACGTCTGACCAGGTCCGAGTTGCTGCGCTTGTGGACGAACACATCTTACTTGTGGAGCAATACCACTACCTAATCGGCCGAACACTCCAGCTTCCTGGGGGAAATGTCGAACATGACGAGACATCTGAGGACGCAGCCAAGCGAGAGCTAGAGCAAGAGACTGGATACCGGGACGGCAAGTGGACGAACCATGGAAGGCTTTGTCCACTACCTGGCCTGAGTCCCGCATACATCCATCTTTGGGTTGTGAGACATGCCTCGGCGGGTACGCCGAAGCCAGAGTCAGCAGAACGGGACCTTCGAGTGGTTCGCCTACCTATCGGTGATGCTCTCCGTGCCGCCTATGACAACAAGATTAGTTGTGCTGCTAGCGCTGCGTTAGTGTTTGCCGTCGCGAGCGCCCTCGCCAGCTAGACGTTGGGGAAAGCAGTTACACACGCGACCTGGGGGGTCCGGCCATGAGCTGGCGCGACGTCTTCTACGTCAAGATTCAGGGCTGGGGTTTAAACGTTCAGGTTGGCATAGTTGCCGTGATAGCCGTTGCTCTGATCGTGATCGGACTTTTTGCCCTTGCAAGAAGAGGTGCAAGGTGGCGCCTGACTAAGGTTAACTTCCGTTTCGCTGGACTCGGTCAGATCGAAATATGCCCCAATAACGATGTGGCTCAGATCGCTCACACTGCATGGGTGGAGCTGCGATCTCGGAAGGCTGCAATTCCTTTTGATCCCGACCATGACGTTATTGTAGAGATGTATAACTCGTGGTACGACCTGTTCCGGGCGCTCCGTGAGTTGGCAAAGACGGTTCCTCCTGACGCCATGCGCGCGGGAGAAAGCGCCCCCATGCTTGCCGAGATACTCCTAAAAGCACTAAATGACGGCTTGCGGCCACACCTGACGTGCTGGCAGGCAAAGTTCCGCCGGTGGTACGACGCCAAAATTGCCGACCCGACGATGGCCTCCATGTCTCCTCAGGAAATTCAACGCCTTTTCCCCGAATACGAAGCCCTTGTAGCTGACCTCGTCGTGGTGAGCGAAGGCATGTCTCAGTTCACCGAGGAGCTTCGGAAGCTTGCTCATGAGCGGAGATTGAGCAAGACGGTCGGCCTAGGTCTAATTGAAAGAGTCCAGAGGCTAGGAGGTACTCCAGATGGCAACGTACGGTGAGATTCGACTATCGCGGATTGCGGAAGCTGCCGCCAGGAAGAGCACTGATCCTACTCGGCGGAAATGCTTCATCTCATACCACCACGCGGACCAGGCCGAGGCAGAGGAATTTGTCGAATCATTTGGACATCTCTTTATTGCGCGGGTCTTGGGTGTTTCCGATGAAGACGACTTCATTGACAGCGATGACACTGACTACGTCATGGACTGCATCCGCGAACGATATCTGACGGATTCGACAGTAACAATCGTGCTACTTGGTCAGTGCACGTGGGCGCGGCGCTACGTTGATTGGGAGATTTACTCCACTCTCCGCCACGACAAGCTAAACCGACGTAGTGGCCTGATGGGTATCACCCTTCCCTCTGCCGAGGGAACGAGCGTTACACTTCCGCCTCGGCTGGACGACAACATCGATGGAGACAAGCTTTACGCTCGTTGGTGGAAGTACCCGTCGTCGGACTGGGCACTGCGTTCTTGCATTGAGGATGCCTTCACCGCTCGAACCACTAGGTCTCACCTAATCGACAACACGCGTGCCAGGAAGATTAGAAGCTCCCCCTGTTAGGCAAACATCCGTCCCAATGCTCCTATGGATGTCAAGCTCCGCGGGCCGTTTGGCTAGCGGAGCTTGACCTCTTCGTCCCGAAGGAATGATCGCTGTCGACTGAGCTGCTTGAGCGGCCGGGCCGAGCTAGCCGAACAATCCGCTGGCGTCCACGGGCGTCTGTCCACCCTTGCATCCGTCGTCACCCAATCAGTCACCCAGTCACGGCTGGCCCCACCTTCGACGGCCTGGCGAAGGCCTGGACCTGGTCCTTGTCAACCGCTGCTCCCGTCGAGCTCTCACCACGTCCGGCAGGTGTCGGTCCATTATGAACTGGGAACGAAAGCCAAATGGTCGACGACCGGAAGCCTGGTAGGGAGGAGCTGCTCGCCTCGCGACTGTGGCCTGCGGTGCTCGTCCCGGTCAGTGCGCTCGCCTTGCTGGTCGCCGCCGGCATCTGGCTGGCGCCCACCTTCCCGTTCGTGCCGGTCGGTCTCCTGCTCGCCACGGTGGTAGTCGCCTGGTTGCAGCGGGGCGACGCCCTGTTGGCCGACGAGACCGGACTGCTGGTTCGACACCGCGGCCGAGTCACCCGCCGCTACCGATGGGAGGAGATCCGCGAAGCTGGGCTGACCCGACCCGGCTTCGGGCAGATCGCCCTGGCCGTCTATCCCAACGGCGGGCCGTGGGACGTGCCCGGCCCCAACAGCGCAGTCCTGGTAGGTCGCATCTGGATGCTGCGCAAGCCGAACCAGGAAACCCGAGACCGAGTCAACGCACTCCTGCGCTCCCGAGGCGTCCGCACCTTCGACTCACCACGCCCCCCACTCGGTGCCTGACTTCGGTCTCCTCGATCAGGTTCCGCCGTACAGGTCGACTCGTCCGTCGCCCACCAGGTCAGCCGCTGTTACACGGCGGCTGACCTGCTGTTCTTCGGGTGTTGGTGGTCGTCGTCGGTCATCTTTGGTCGGCGTTTCACGGCCCGGTGACGGCCCAGACGGCCCGGAGACGGCCCAGCAACGGCCCACCGCGAGAGTCGCGGCCTGACGAGCCTGGCTGGACCAACTAAGGTGCAAGCCATGCCGGCACCCTCCGTAGATCTTGTAGAACTTGTCCGGCGGCTCGCCGACCGTCGTCGCCCCCGATCCGAGGCTGACATTCAGACTGATGTCCGCACGCTCCTGCTGTACGGCGGCCTTGACTTGAAAGACGGGGCGGTTGCGCTGGAGTCTCCGGTCACGGGCGGGCGCCGAATAGACGTCGAGATCGGCTTCACCGTCATCGAGGTGAAGAAGGATCTGACAGTTGGCAGGGTAAAGGAAGATGCCGAAGAGCAGCTGACTGGATACGTGCGCGCCAGGTCCAACGTATTTCAGGAGCGGTATGTCGGCGTCCTAACAGACGGATGCGACTGGTACGCCTACCACTTGTCGCCGGCCGGAAAGCTCGACTGTGTCGCTGAATTTCGAGTTGCAGCTAAGGACCCGGACGTTGACGGTCTATTGGTGTGGCTTGAGGGTGTCCTTGCTACTCAACAAGGCATCCGCCCTACGCCCGCCAACATCGTCCGGCGGCTCGGTGCCCACAGTCCCAGCCATTTACTCGACAAGGCCTCTCTGCTTGCCTTATACGGCGACTGCAAGCTTGATTCTCACGTTAAGCTGAAGCGAGATCTGTGGGCGCGCCTTTTGGCAACCGCCTATGGAACCCACTTCAGCGACGATGACCAACTCTTTGTGGACCACACCTATCTGGTCATCAGTGCGGAACTAATTGCGCACGCCGTGCTCGGCTTTGATCTAGCTAGCGGAAGTTATTCGCCCGACGACCTGCTGTCAGGGAGACTCTTTGACCAAGCAGAAATCGGCGGCGTCGTGGAGGCAGACTTCTTCGATTGGGTATTAGAGGCCGAAGGTGGCCGCGCCTTCGTGCGGACCCTAGCACGTCGACTCTCGCGCTTTGACTGGAAGTCGGTTGAGCACGATGTGCTGAAGGTCCTCTACGAGTCGGTTATCGATCCGATACAGCGACACGAACTTGGCGAGTACTACACACCGGACTGGCTTGCCGAGCGCATGGTTCACGAGACCATTACCGCTCCACTAACTCAGCGTGTACTCGATCCATCCTGCGGCTCCGGCACGTTTCTTTTCCATGCTGTCCGGCGATACCTGGACCATGCCGGGTCTGCCGAGATTGACGATGCTGCGGCGATGAAAGGCGTGACTCAGCACGTTTTTGGCGTAGATATCCACCCAGTGGCCGTAACCCTGGCCCGAGTCACCTACCTGTTAGCCATTGGATCGGAACGCCTGCAAGGCGAGCGGGGGCCGCTCGCCATTCCGGTTTATCTCGGGGACAGTCTCCAATGGCATCAAGGTGAAGATCTGCTTTCGTCGTCTGGAGACCTCACCGTCTCAACCGCCGATGGTTCCGAGCTTTGGTCCCGGCAACTCCGCTTCCCTAACCGGGTGGTTGCCGACGTCTCTAGCTTTGACAGGCTTGTCAGCGAGCTGGCGACAAAAGCCAGCACCGGTCGATCCCGGGGACAGGTTCCGTCTCTCACGGCGGTGTTCCGCCGTCACGGCGTTCACCCAGACGACCAACAGGAGATCGCAGCAACGTTCCAGATTCTTTGTGATCTCTATGACGAGGGCCGGGATCACATCTGGGGCTACTACGTTCGCAACCTTGCTCGGCCCCGCTGGTTGTCCAACAAGGACAACAGAGTAGATGTCCTCATTGGCAACCCGCCGTGGCTGGCCTACAGGTACATGCCTAGCACTCTGCAGGGCGAGTTCAAGACTAGAAGTAGCGAGCGGGGGCTCTGGGCAGGGGGCAACGTTGCCAACATTCAAGACCTTTCCTCGTATTTCGTCGTCCGCTCTGCCGAACTGTACTTGTCAGAGGCTGGGAAATTTGCATTCGTTATGCCTCTCGCCGCTTTGACGCGGAAGCAGTACAAGGGATTCAGAAGCGGCAAGTACGACAGCAGCTTTGCCACGCTCCGTTTCCGCTTCACGTCAGCTTGGGACCATGCGTCCGTCAAGTCCAAGCCAGCGATGTTCCCAGTACCGTCATGCGCCGTGTTTGGGCAATTGTCTGAAACTGCTGGCCCCCTTGGAACCGACGTCGTGAAATGGTCTGGCACGCTGCCGGCAAGAGATATCTCGTGGGAGCGGGCAGCAGAGCACCTTCATACGCAAGACGGAGCGGTTGCGAGAGGCACCGCCGCGTCCGCTTACCGGGCACGCTTCGCCAATGGAGCCACCATCTACCCTCAGGTTCTGTCGGTCGTTGAAGTGGCTCAGTCTGCCGGCCCACTGGGTGCTTCATCGGGCCGTAAACGCGTAAAGAGCAGCCGTTCCAACCAAGAAAAGCCGCCATGGAAATCCGTCGACACCCTGACTGGTTTCGTTGAGGAACGGTTCATCTACCCGGCCTACTTCGGATCGTCAATTCTTCCCTTCCGTCGACTAATGCCGGAAACGGCCGTTCTCCCAATCCATCACGGCGACCTAATGCACGGCAAGTCGGAAGAAATTGACCATTTCCCCGGCTTGGCCGAGTGGTGGCGGAAAGCCGAACAAATCTGGCTGGAGGGGCGTCCGCGCGGAAGCAGAATGGATTTGAGGCAACGGCTTGATTTCCAGCGGAACTTGACGAACCAACTTCCCGTCCGAGGCGACCGCCTAGTTTACAACAAGTCTGGGTCCATCCTGGTGGCCGCGCGGATCCCGAAGGAGCAGAGCGTAGTTGACCAGCAGTTGCTATGGGGCGTCTTCCCGGACCCGAAAGAGGCTCTGTATCTGGAGTCTGTATTTAACAGCCGCAAATTCACCGAACTCGTAGCACCCTTCCAATCCGTAGGCCAGTTTGGAAGGCGCGACTTTTCGAAGGACGTGTTCTCTGTCCAGCTACCGTTGTTTGACCCCAGTAACGATGTACACATGGCGCTCGCTAACCTTGCGGTGAGGGGAGAAGAGGTCGCAGCGGGTGTAGATATAGGCAGCCTGCGTTCCAAGGAAGCGCGGGGCGTAATCCGAGATGCTCTGGCGGATTGCGGACTGGCGGACGAGATTGATGAACTTGTAACTGAGGCAATAACGGGATAGCAGCTCGGTCGAAGCTTGGCAGCCGGACTTCTCCGCCATCCCGTCTGCCGCCGACCCGCCCTCCTGGGGAGCGGGCCGCCGCCCGGCCCGCCACGTCAAGCGGACCTTGACGGCTCGTACGGACGCTGGCGGGTCGGGCGGTGGTCTGCTCGGCTTGCCCCGGGTCGTCGGCCGGCGGGATGGCCCTGCGCAACCACCCACGGACCGCAACGCGCGGACGGAGCCCCGGCTA
>NZ_JAEVHN010000059.1:0-18465 GCF_016803375.1 Micromonospora sp. 4G55 | reverse complement strand
GAGGGACGGTCCGCCCGGCGTGCGGCGCCGCAACGCCGCCAGCATCGCGGCCCACCGTCCCCGCCGTACGCCCCCTCGACCGGGTCGCGCCGCGTGCAGCACCGCCGAGGAGACCGCACAGGCAGCACGGATCCCACGGGTGCTCCTCCGCGCCGGCGCGGTGCCGCCGCAGCACCGGAATCAGGGCGTCTCTCAGCCGGGCCCGGTCGCCACCGGCGAGCCGGACCACTGCGTCGAGGACCCGTTCCAGACCGGACGCCGTCGTGGGGCCGCCGAGCAGGGAGGCGGCCTCCTCCGCCAGTTCGTCCGGGTCGTGATGGCCGGCGGCGCGGCAGCGGGCCGGCTGGTGGCGGCAGGTCGTCGCCCACCGCACCGACCACGACCCGCGGGGCGACCACGTGCCCGTGCCGGGCGGCCAGCGTGCCGGCCCGGTCGCGGACGTCCGCCGCCGGGTGGTCGACCGCTGTCGCGATGACCTCGGCGATCTCCGCCGCCCGGTCGGGGTGCCGGCGGGCGAGCTGGTCCAGCCAGCCGAGCTGCGCGCGGACCAGCGCCTTGTCGGGCCGGACGAGGACGGCCCGCGACGCGTCGAGCAGCCCCTCGACCTCCACGTCGTCGAGAGCCCGCAGCGTCTTCTGCGCCATCGACGCCACGGGCCCGGGGGCGTCGGCGAGCAGGCGCAGGTAGTCTCCGCGATGCCGGTCGGCCTCGCTGGCGGTGGGCTCCAGCAGGGCGTGCAGGGCGACGAACGCGCGCAACGCGGCCGGCCGGTCGCCGCGCAACAGCCGGCTCACGCAGCCGTCGAGCAGCATCGTCCGGTCCAGGCGGCCCTCGCCGGCCAGTCGCGCCAGCGCGCGCGGCAGGGCGAGCTTCTCGTCGGTCATGAACTCGTCGAAGGACATCCGCGTCCCGGCACCGTCCACCTCGAACAGGCGCGGCACCAGGGCGTCGAGGAACACGTCCGCCCGGAGCCGGTCCACCAGCGGGACCGGTCGCTGCCACTCCGGCGGCCACGCCATCAGGGCGAGCCACCCCTCCACGAACTGGTCACCGGTGGGTGGCGCCGCCTTCTCGGCGGTGAGCAGCTCGGCGACGAATCCCCAGCCGTCCATCGGGTCGTCCCGGCGGAGCCGGTCCGCCAGCCGGTATGCCAGCTCGGCCAGCCAGGGCACCCCGCGCGTCCGCGCGACCTGGACCACCAGCCCGGCGCCGGCGCCCCGCAGCGACACGTTCCGTCGGCCGAGCAGCTCGGCCGCCGTGGCGGCGGTGGGCAGGCACCCGACCGCGGCCACCGCCAGGGCCGTCGCCTCGTTGTTCCACCACCAGTTGTCGCGCCGGCGGCGCACGTGGGCCACCAGCCCGTCGGCGAACGACCGCCGCCCCTGGTCGTCGAGGCCCGTGACCGCGTCGACGGCCGCGCCGACGTCGCCCCGGACCAGGAACTCGAACGGATCGGTCACGCCCCGACCTCCAGCGGAGCGCCCACCATCGTCGTGGCGAGCGCGTGCTTGCAGGGCCCGCGCTGACCGCGGTGCCGCGCCCACCAGGGGCAGGAGCAGGTGTACGAGCCGTCCGTCCGGCGGCGGACCCGGTAGACCTCGTCGCCGTGGCGTACGGTCGCCGCCTCGCCGTCGAGCGTGACCGCGCCCGCCTCGACCAGCGTCCGCGCCCCGACCAGCCGGGGATTGTCCCGCTCGGCCCGGCCGGCGTCGTACGGCAGCACCCGGTGGAAGTAGCCCGCCTCGGCCACGTCGAAGCCGACCCGGCCGGCGGTGCCCAGCTGGGCCAGCGCGGCCCGGACCCGGTCCGCCGAGATCCCCGCCGAGGCGGCCAGCGCGTCGACATCGATCGTCGGGTCCCAGGACAGCAGCGCGGCGACCAGCGCGGCGTCGTCGGCGACATCGTCCGTGGCGAGCGCGGTCAGCGCGCCGCCCTCGCCGGAGAAACCCCGGTAGGGCTCCGGCGACAGGGTCAGCGACAGCCGCAGCGCGCCGGTGTCGAGCTCCCAGACGCTCGGCAGCGGCGGCGACCCGGCCGCCGCCGGTGGCCCGTACACGCGCAGGGTCTTCGCGTACCGGAGCAGCCCACGCAGCGTGGCGAGCCGTCCGGCGCCGGCAGGCACACCGCGCCGGGCACCGGGCGCGAGGTCAGCCGCAGCGAGTGCCCGGCCGGCACCACCCAGAGCACCGACCGGTCGTTGCCCGCCGGCAGCCGGCGCAGGAAGGCGGCCGCCTCCGCCGCCGGGATCTCCGCCCGCGGTTCCATAGCCGCGGCGATCAGATGGACCTCGGCGAACCCCCGCAGCCAACGCCCGGGCAGTGGCACCTTCTTCTCCACCACCGGACCGTCGAGGGTGGACACTGTCAGGTCGTCCGGCCCCACCGACAGATGCAGCGGGTCGATGCCGCCCACCCGGGCCAGCGCCTCCCGCAGCGGCGCGTTCACGTCGACGTTGGTGGTGCCGTGCTCGACGATGTCGCCGTCGAACCCGGCCGGCACGACGTCCAGCCGCGCGTACACCCCGCAGCAGCCGGAGAACGACTCGAAGCGCATCCGGTCCCGGCTGCCGGTGACCACGGGATCGAGGCTCGCCGGACTGACCGGCTGGTGATACCGGGTCCGGGCGACTTCGGCGACCGCCAGCAGCCCGGCGGCCGCCGCCTGCGGAGTCGTCAGGAAACCGGAGAAGAACCGCGGGTTGGTCGCGGGCCCGCCGCTGGTCTGCAGCGCCAGGTCACCCCGGTGCAGCGTGGACGGCTGGAGGTAGCGGTAAGTCTGAAGGGCGCTCACGGCTGCAGAACTTACGACCGACCCCCGACACGCCCGCGGGCACCGGCGGACAGCACCAGGGCAGCGTCCGCTTCTCGCCAGCCGGCAAGCCGGAGGCGGGGGCACCCCGGCCGCAGCCACGCACCTGCTGCTTGCCGGTGTTCTGGGCCAGCCCCGCGAGGACCTTGCGCAGCGCCGAGCGGAGGAATGCCACCGACACCGGCACGACGTGCGCCGCTCAATGGGACGGATCGGGTCGTCGTACGACAACGCCCTGGCCGAGGCGGTCTTCGCCACCCTCAAACGAGAGTTGGACCTCGACCACCGCCGCTGGGTCAGCGAAGCCGACGCCCGCCGCGACGTCTTCCGCTGGATCGCCTTCTACAACCACCGACGCCGCCACTCCGCGCTCGGCTACCTCAGCCCCGCTGACTACGAACAAACCCTTCAACCGACTACGCTGCACCAGATCGCGGCATAACCCGGTGTCCACATCCCGGGGGAACCTCATCTGACGGCCGACCGGCGGGAACGCGCTTATTTAAGGGTCGCTGGTGCCTCGCGGCCGAGGCGGGCCCGGGCTCGGGCTCGGGCCATACGAATGGCCGCGGTCAAGTTCGTGATGTCGTAGGCGCCGTAGTGGCGGCGGCCGTTGATGAAGAACGTCGGGGTGCCGGATACTCCGCTGTTGTCGGCCGAGTCGATGTCGCTTTCGATGCGGTCGGCGTGGGCGTGGCTTATCAGATCGTCGTGGAAGCGTTTCTGATCCAGACCGAGGTCGCCGGCGTATTTGATTAGATCAGTGATGTTCAGCCTGTCCTGGTGGTCGAGCAGCAGGTCGTGCATCTGCCAGAACTTGCCCTGAGCGGCCGCTGCTTCGGCGGCCTCGGCTGCTAGCCGGGCTTGCGGGTGCACGTCTGACAGAGGCAGGTGACGCCACACGAAACGCAGGTCGGCGTGGCCTAGCAACTGCCGGACGACTGGCTCGGCCTTCCCGCAGTACGGGCACTGGAAGTCGCCGTACTGCACCAGCGTTACCGACGCATCGGCTGGGCCGCGGACGTGGTCGTGCTTCTCGTCGACCTCTGGGATGAGGTCGATCAGCTCCGTGATGTCGCCGAAGAGCGCCCGGGTGCGCTTGTCCTTGGGCAGCATGTTGGTGATGCGGAACGCGGCCCAGGTCAGCGCTGAGGATACGATCGCGGCGCTGAGCACCCCGACTTTGGCCTCGGCCAGTTGGTCGCCGGTGAAGGCCAGGCTGGCGATCAGCAGCGACACCGTGAAGCTGACACCGGCGATGGTGCCGCTGCCGAGCACGCCCGCCCAGCCCACGGCCGGACGGATGCGGCCGTGTGAGATCCAGGTGAGCCCGGCCGAGGTGCCGATCACGGCGAGCGGCTTGCCGACGGCATACCCGAGCAGCACGCCCCAGGTGACAGGTGACGCGAACGCCTGGGCCAGGAACGGACCGTCGATGCTGATGCCAGCGTTGGCCAGGCCGAACAGCGGCACGATGACGTAGCTGGACCACGGGTGGTAGATGCGCTGAAGGCGGTCGTTGGGCGATAGCGTATTCGCGAGGCCGATCGAAGCCGTACGCGCGAGCTTGGGCGTCGGCTGCTCACGGAACGACCGGAACAGCCCGCTGACCTGCTCGAGCTCAGCTCGGCCGGGAGAGTAGGCGAACGCGGTCAACCCGATGGCCAGTCCGGCCACCACCGGGTCGACTCCGCTGACCAGCAGCGCGCCCCACATCACGATGGCGACTGGCACGTACGCCGAGCCACGTCGTACGCCGACTGCGCGGATGGCCAGCATGATCGCGAACGCCGCTACGGCCACCACGATGGGCATCATCTTGATGTTGTCGCTGTAGACCAGGGTGATGACGATGAGTGCGATCAAGTCGTCGACCACGAACACGGTGAGCAGGAAGATTCGGAGCCGGTCGGGCACGTCTCGGCCAAGCAGTGCCAGCAGGCCCAACGCGAGGGCGGTGTCGGTCGACATAGCCACGCCCCAGCCATGCGCGCCCGGGCCGCCGTGGTTGATCGCCAGGAAGATCACCACCGGGATCAGCATGCCGATCACGCCGGCCAGGCTGGGCAGCACGAAGCGTCGCCGGTCGCGTAGGTCGCCGAGGTCGAACTCGCGCCGCGCCTCAAGGCCGACGACCAGGAAAAACAGGGTCATCAAGCCGCTGTTGATCCAGGTGTGCAGGTCGCGCGAGAGCTCGGGGTGCCCGAGGCGCAGGGACAGTTGGGTGCGCCAGACGGCTTCGTAGGAGCCGAGGTCGACGTTGGCCCAGAGCAGTGCGGCGACGATGGCTGCCACGAGCACGCGGGCGCTGCCAGACTCAGTTCTCAGAAAGGCTCGCAGCGGTGCCGCTAGGTTCCGCGTCCGAATCGTTCGGCCGCTCATCTCGCTTTCGGTCACACGTCACCTTCCGAAGCGCTGGCCGGGCCAGCATGGATAGCTAGATCACGTGCCGCAATGCGGGCACGTGACCCTCGGTTCAGTACTGATCGCGCTGCCCCAGCTGTGGCCGGCTGTGCAGAGAGCGACGAGGCCCGCCGATGCCCTGCAGGATGCGGGCGACTATCAGTGGGCTCATGGTCGGGACGACCGCGCATGATCGACGCGATGGTGAACCCGGCGATACCCACGAGGAAGATTCGCCTGCGGCCGTAGCGGTCGCCGAGTGCGCCGCCGAGCAGGATCAGCGCGGCCAGGCCGCGACCTGGATCAGCTCGCTGTCGCAGCTCAGCGCGTCAGGGTCGAGCTCGGCATGTCCATCGCCTTCCTCGACGAGGCACTGCAACGCTCGCTCGAACCTCACGCACCGTCCACCGTGGCCCGGCCGATCACACTGCGAGCCATGCCCGACGCCGGTCCTCCCCGACTGTGTTCGTCGGCCGATCCTGCCCGAACTGACAGACAGCGCCGAGCAGATCGTCCGGGCACGGGTTGAACCAGGCATTGCAGCGCCACGGGCTGCCGATCCCCGAGGACACGACCTCCGACCGGTTCGCCCTGCTCGGCGGACGCTCCACCGTCACCGAGCCGACTGCACCGACTCTGTTCTGAGCTGCCGGCACGAGTCACCGGCCATCCGCCAGGACCAGGACCTGCGCCGCATGCAAGGCGCCGCATCGCGTTCAAGCTGTCGCGGTCGACGGAAACACTGTCGCCGCCCGGGGGCGGGACGACAACTGCTTGCTGCTCGGCCGTGATCGCCGAGCAGCAAGCGGGCTGATTTCAGCGCGGCCCGACGAACTCGGTCCTCACGCTCCATGCGAACTGAATCAGCAGGGTCACCGGGGACTTCTCGGCAATGTCATGCATCACCTTCAAGTCGTCGGGGTCAGGTTCTTCGCTCAGCGTGATCGTGCGCTGCAGGTAACGCTCTGCGCCTTCCTGCTCGGGTTCGTGGTAGTCGATCTCGACGGTGATGTCACCGGCGGTGTCGTACTTGTAGTCGACGTACTGCCTGAGCGTCTGAGCAGTGCACGACGCGAGCGCCATCAACAGGTACTCCGTCGGCGTCGGGCCTTCGCCGAGTGTGCCGTTGTGAGGTTCATCGGCGACGAACGTGAAGCCGCGGGTGGCCATGCCCGTGCGCCGGCGCTCAGTGGCCGGAAGGACAGCTCGGGCGGATGCGACGACACGATCCCGATCGGTTTCCATCAGCCGCGCCTTCCTGTAGATCCTGGTAGTGACGTTCCAGATACTCGGATCCAGCAGCAGCGAGTCGCAGTCTGAGCGGGGGCTGCGGCCGGGCGTATTCACCCCATGACCGAGTACCTCCGCAGGCTAGCCTTCGCGGACTGAATAGTCCAGTTGATCTCACTCGTCGCCAGAACTGCTCGGCCCTCGTGAATCATCAACCTCGGGGTGTTTAAGCTGCACTGATAGGCGGTTAGGGCCAGCTGCCCCCACCTGAACTCGCTCAACGCCGTACCCCGAGATGGACTCATCGGTCCGTTAAGGCTAGAGGTTGCCGTCGTTCACGCATCAGGGCGGCGATCGTCGTCGCCTCCCGCGACACGGGCGGACTCAAATCCGGACAACATGAGGAACATCGATGCTCAGTGCTCCGCAGTCGCAGTACGAGGCGATCCAACGACGCGAGGAACGACTCGATCCGTGACGTCGACGCAGCATTGCTCGAACAGGCAGGCGCCGACACGGCGGCACTGGTGTGCGCGCGCCGCGCAGGGGTCGCGCATGGGGTCGCGACGAGGCTCCCGGTCGGGGCATCCGATCTTGGTTCGACTGCTGTCGTCCCTGGAGCCTCGCCTTCATCGATTTCCGGGCTGCTCAAACCCGCCGTGACCAGCCTGATCACGATGAAAAGGGCTCAGTTAACGGGTCGGCTCGCCGGACGGCTCCACGAGGAACGATTTGATGTGTTCCAGCGCCATGTCCAGAGCGACTTCCATGGGTGCGACGTTGTGCGCGGCGTTCGCCAGCAAGTAGCCGCCTTGCAAAGCTGCCATCAACCCCGTGGCCAACTTCTCTGGGTCGGCGTCCTGGCGCAGTGCACCGCTGTCCCGCATCCGGTGCAGACCATCACTGATCAGCTTTCCCCATGCCGCAAACGTCTCCGACAGCATTGATCGAGCCTGCTCATCTTGATCGGACAGCTCGACAGCCATCGACCCGAGGCCGCACCCGTATCTGCCGTTGTTCAGCGAGTTGGCCTGGACCAGCGCGTTACGCCACCGGACCAGCCCGGAGAACGATCTCAGTCGTTCGAGCCCTCCGCGCTCGCGCTGGAGCACAAGCGCGCCTCGATATTTGACCAACGCGCGCACGAGCTCCTGCTTGTCGGCGAAGTGGTGGTAAAGCTGAGACTTGCTCGTCTGGCTTGCCTCGCGGACGTCGTCAAGGGTCGTCGCGTTCACTCCCCGCACGAACATCAGCCGGTTCGCCGCCTCGAGGATCCGCTCTCGCGTCGCGATGCCCCGTTGACTGATCCTCCGCTGCTTCGACGGCGCAGCCACCTGCTCGTCGCCCATCGGTCAAGTGTATCCAGCGGCGCGCCAGATAACCCATGGAGGATGGGGCCTTGGAGTCCATCCGGCGTTATGTCGCATTCGGGTGATGGTGAAGGGCGAACGCATGCGCCGCCAGCTTAATTGAACGGGTGCTATGTCCGCGAGATCATCGATAGGGCGGTTCTTCCGGGACTATTTGGTCCTCGCTGTGGCAATTCAGGAGTTGCTCGGGCGATGAGTCGTGAGCGGCGCGCCGGAGGTCAGCGTGTGTCAACGCTTGTTGACATGCGTCTGCACGTCACACGCATCACCCGCAGCTGAACCTGGCTGCGGCCATGAAACAACACCGTCCGTCAGTGCGGCCCGTTCACCGGGGAGCGCGTCGCGCGTCGGCGCACCTCCCGCAACGCCACGCGCACCAGCATCCCGTGCAGCCGATCGAATGCCACGTCTCGCTCGGCGCCGGTCTCGGAGAGAGCCTGCACCCATCCGGCTGACTCCTCGTCCAGGCCGACCACCTCGGCTCGGGCCGGCGCGCGGACCCGGGGTCCGCGCGCCGGGAGGTGTCAGGCCGTCGCCCGCTTCGGGAGCTTCCACCCGGGGCGGGGGAAGTGGCAGGTGTAACCGTTGGGGTAGGTCCTCAGGTAGTTCTGGTGCTCGGCCTCAGCTTCCCAGAAGTCGCCTGCGGGGGTGATCTCGGTGACGACCTTGCCGGGCCACAGGCCCGAGGCGTCGACGTCGGCGATCGTGTCCTCGGCGACCCGCTTCTGCTCGTCGCTGGTGTAGAAGATCGCCGAGCGGTAGCTGGTGCCGATGTCGTTGCCCTGGCGGTTGTTCGTCGAGGGGTCGTGGATCTGGAAGAAGAACTCGAGCAGCGCGCGGAAGTCGGTCTTCTCGGTGTCGTAGACGACCTCGATGGACTCCGCGTGGGTGCCGTGGTTGCGGTAGGTGGCGTTCGGGACGTCGCCCCCGCTGTAGCCGACGCGCGTGGACACGACGCCGGGCTGGTGGCGGAACAGCTCCTCCATGCCCCAGAAGCAGCCGCCGGCGAGGATCGCCTTTTCGGTGGTCACATCGCCTCCTTACTTGTCGTCGGTGTCAGTGTTGGTGTCACTCGTGAACAGTGTGCGGTATTCGCCGTACCCTGCGTTCTCCAGGTCGTCGAGGTGGATGAACCGCAACGACGCGGAGTTGGTGCAGTAGCGCAGTCCACCCTTGTCGGGGGACCGTCGTTGAAGACGTGGCCGAGGTGGCTGTCCCCGTGCAGCGAGCGGGCCTCAGTCCGGATCCTCGCGTGGCCGGAGTCTTCGCTCTCGACGACGTTCGTCTTGGCGATCGGCTTCGTGAAGCTCGGCCAGCCGGAGTTGCTGTCGTACTTGTCGACCGATGCGAACAGCGGCTCGCCGGACACGACGTCGACGTAGCTGCCGGGCTCGTGGTTGTCCCAGTAGGCGTCGGCGAACGGGCGTTCAGTGCCGTCCTGCTGGGTCACGCGGTACTGCTCCGGGTCGAGCCGCGAAACGGCTTCCGGTTCTTGTGGTACTGGGTCTGCTGGGGGCACAGCTCTCCCTTCCCGGTCTTTCGGCGCGAAGCTGGGGAACGAGGTGAAACGCACCTGGATGCCCGAATGTACAGACACCCTACGGGCCGGTTGTATTCCCGCGGGCCCCTACCCTTCCCGGACCATCAGGTCCGGAAAGACTTCCGGAAGCGGCCGGCTGGAAGCCGTCGTTACGGTGGGTGTCCTGGGATAAGTCGCCGCCACAGTAGCGCCCGCTTGACCCCAAGACTGGACTTGACCGACCAGTTCTACTGCGGCTAGGTTCAGGGCGTCCGACTGGGTGCCTCCGCTAGCGGCGACTGTCCGACTTGCCCACCGGCGCCGAGTTCTACGGACGTCGCGCCACTCCCCGGGACCGGGTGCTGCCAACATAAATCGCGATTCGGTGGGGAGGAACAACTGTCATGAGTGAGAGTTTCGAGGGCCGAAGGTCGCGGTCGTCGGCGGCAGCAGCGGCATGGGCCTCGCCACGGCCCACCAAGTCGTCGCTGCGGGAGGCACCGCCGTGATCACGGGCCGAGACCAGGACAAGGTCGGGGCCGCGGTCGAACCCTTGTCGCACCGTCGGCAGCTTCCACCCGCTGAGGCGTGTTGGCAGCCCGGAGGGCATCGCGAATGCGGTGTCATTCCTGCTGTCGGGCAAGTCGAGCTGGATGACCGGCGCCCTCTCGACGTTGACGGCGGCATCATGGCCGGCCGCAACTGACCCTCGAAACGTGACGCCGGGATCGCGCCGGCGGGGCCTCGACCCCGGCGCCGCCATACCGACGACTTCGCTATCGCGCTCGTTCCTCGACACCCTCGCGCCACAACCGCTACCGATCAACGTGGTAAGAGACCGAGGCGCCGCTAATGCTGGTGAAACGAAACTTGCACCTCGTGACCGTACAAACGAGGACTGGATACAGGGAGGCGCCGGATGAAGGCGATTGTAGTGACGGACCAGGCTGCGGGAACGGCCGGGATGACGCTGGTGGAGCGGCCCGAGCCGGAACCGGCGCTGAACGACGTCGTCGTTCAGGTTCATGCGTCGGGATTCGTCCCGACTGAGATGTCGTGGCCCTCGACCTGGACCGATCGCCTCGGCCGTGACCGGACGCCGTCGATCCCTGGGCACGAGCTGGCCGGAGTGGTCAGCGCTCTCGGGTATGGCACGACGGGACTGTCTGTGGGACAGCGGGTGTTCGGCATCACGGACTGGACACGCGACGGCACCCTGGCGGAGTATGTGGCCGTCGAGGCGCGTAACCTCGCGCCGCTGCCCGGCGACGTCGACTTCACGGTGGGCGCGAGCCTGCCGATCTCGGGCCTGACCGCGTGGCAGGGACTGTTCGAGCACGGCCGCCTTCAGGCGGGGCAGAGCGTCCTCGTACACGGCGCGGCCGGCGCAGTCGGTTCGATGGTGACGCAGCTCGCACGCGAGGCCGGCGCCTACGTCATCGGCACCGGGCGCACTGCCGACCGTCAGACGGCGCTCGACTTCGGCGCGCAGGAGTTCGTCGACCTGGAGAACGACGCCCTCGAAGCCGTCGGCGGAGTCGATCTGGTGTTCGATGTCATCGGCGGCGACATCGGGAAGCGGTCCGCAGGCCTGATTCGAGCCGGAGGAACGCTGGTGTCCGTCGTCGGGCCGCCGGAGGCGCGGCCCGCCGACGGCCTGGCGGTCGACTTCGTCGTCCTGCCCGATCGCGCTCAACTGGGTGAGGTCGTCCGGCGGGTGCGGGACGGACGACTCCGGACGAACATCGGCAACGTCGCGGCCCTCGACGACGCCGTCGCCGCTTTGAATCCGACCGATCGGATCACCGGGAAGACGATCATCCGCGTTCGTCCCTAAGGACTCGGGGACAGCGAGCGGTCCTGCCCTCCTTGTGGATCAACGTCAACCGCCGTGGCCAGTTCGGGCGACTCGTACCGGAAGACGTCATCGGACTGGTCCGCTACCTGGGCGGGCACCCGGCGTAACCAGCGCCCGGCAGCCCGAAGGACATCACGAACGCGGTGTCGTTCCTGCTGTCGGACAAGTCGAGCTGGATGACCGGCGCCATCGCCGAGGTCGACATCATGGCCGGCCGCAACAGACCCTCGAAACGTAACGCCGGGATCACGCCGGCGGGGCTGCGGACGTGCCCGTACGCGTCCGCAGCCCGCGCCCGCGGGGAGACCACCAGCACATTCGGCGAGACCGTGACTCGGCGGACCCGCACGTGGTCGCGCTCGATGGTGCGATCAGCGACTCCACCCATGCCGACCAGTTCGCCAAGGCCTACCCCGGCCCCTACTTCCAGTGGTGATCGGCGAGCAGCAGCTCATCGCGGCCTGCGCACTACACGGGACGCCTACCCGGTCGTGTACGGCGAGGCCGAGACAGCCCCGGTTGGCGGCTCGAAGGTAGTGCGGTCCGGTCCCGACGACGTTGTCACGCTGGATCGGGGCGAGCGTTACGGTGCACGAATGCGTGGCCGCGGCCCGGCTGGCGGCTTTGCGGCCGCGGGTGACGATCGAGAGCGGCCACGTCAGGCCCGGGTCGCGCAGCGGAACCGCGGCCGTGCCGGGCGCGGCGAGCGGCACGACGTCGGGCACCACCGCGACCCCGAGCCCGGCGGACACGTACTCCGGCAGCATCCGCAGGTCGGCCACCTCGAGGAGTACGCGCCGCGCCCGCCGCCTCGGCGCCCGAGCCATCGACCGAGTTCAACGTCCGGGGCGACCGGCGCGGTCCGTTCGGCGTGTCCTCGACGACGACCCCGGCCGCCGCCAGCCCGTCCCGCAGAGCGTCGGCCGTCGCGTAGTCCTTGCGCGCCCTGGCCAACTGGCGCTGCTCCAGCGTGACGCCGACGAGCTTGCCGAGCGCATCGCGGTACTCGTCGCCGGCGCCCACCTAACCTTCACGCGATGTACCCCGCCGTTGGGGACGCCTGAACCTTCTCAGCGGTCGGCGCGCGTTCAGACGCGACGACGCGTGCTCAATGCCCATGCCCGGCTGTGTGCGACCGAGGGAATGCCGGGTCTAGAACGTCGGCATATTCCGGATGAGCATTGACGAATGCGGCCGCGAACGGACACGTGACGGTGGCGGTCTTTCCTTGCATACGCAGCTCGTCGAGGACGCCGCCGATGAGCCTGGCGGCTACTCCCTTCCCCCGGAACTCGGGGAACACGGATGTCGCCAACAGTATGACGCGGCTCCCGACCTTGCTGTAGACGAGCCCAGCGGCTGTCCGGCCCCCTATCGCCGCCTCGTAGATGCCGAGCGCGCTGTTGTTGGTGATGACGAGGTCTTCCGCGTCGGGCGCGGTGGCTCCCGACAGGTTCGAGCCACCAAAATCTTGCTCGGCACTGGTCAGCGTGATCATGTCCTCGGCGTTGCCCGCCATGTTGTCTCCTGAATCCCGCGTCTGGTCAGCGACCTGGGAGTGTCCAGTCAGGTCGGTTGAAGTGGCAGGAGTGTCCCGCCTCGGACTATTGCGTCACCGACATCGGAGACGTTGGCATCATCGGTTTCGCCCCGATTGCCCGGATTGCTAGCGCTCAGGCAGTCGGCACCGAGAGGCTGAGGACGAGCGACCCACGCAGGTCGACCAGGACACGGCCGGCCGTGCGCACCACGCGCATGACGACGTCCTCGCAGCCGGGACATCGGGCGACGAAGCCGGGCGCTCGGTCGAACACGCGCATCGCGGCCAGCGGACGGGTCGTCCGGCACCCGGCGCAGGTGAGCTCGGCAACGGTGAGGTCGGTCCCCATGATCTCGCCGAGCGGTCCGGCGAGGGCGTTACCGTCCACCCAGGGTGCGTCGTCGGCTCCGACGTTGGTGGTCGACATGGTCATCCTCCGGTGGGTCCGAAACGTTCAGTGCGGATGTTCGCGGGATCGTGGCCGATGTCGACGAGGAGATCGGCAACGGTCTCGACGAATCCGGTGGGCCCGCAGACGAACGCCACAGCGTCGGCGCCGCGGGGCCAGGCGACGCGGGCGAGGGCGTCCGCGTCCAGTCGTCGGGGTGGGGCCGGCCAGCCGGGGGGCGCGACCCTGGTATAGACGTGTGTGACGGCGACATGCCCATCGCCTGCGGCTCGTGCAGTTGCAAGATCCGCGGTGAACAGCGCATCGGACGGGGATCGCGTCGAGTAGAGCAGCCTGGTGGGATTCGTCGCCGCACGCACCATCGACATCAGGGGCGCCACGCCGGACCCGCCGCCGATCAGCAACGCCGGGCGCGGATCGGCGGGTCGGCGCACGAACCAGCCGCCGAGCGGTCCACGGATCTCGAGTTGGTCACCCGGCTCTGCAACGTCGACGAGGTACGGCGAGACCTCACCGTCGGTCACCGCCTGGACGGTCACCTCGAGCCGGTCGGGCCCCGGGGCGGACGAGATCGAGTAGCTGCGGTACGCCGTGTAGCCGTCGGGAGCCGTCAACCGGACGTCGACGTGCTGGCCCGGCACGTGACCTGTCCAGCCGTCGACGTCAAGGACCAGGGTCCGCGCCGTCGCAGTCTCCGCCCGGGTGGCGGCGACGGTCGCAGGCTGCCAGGTCAGTCTTCCCGGTACCGCTGCTCGCGCCATGGGTCCCCGTCATTGTGGTAGCCGGCCGTCTCCCAGAACCCGGGCTCGTCGTCGAGACGCAGTTCCAGAGCGCGCAGCCATTTCGCGCTCTTCCAGAAGTACAGGTGAGGAACGAGGAGACGAGCTGGCCCGCCGTGCACCGGCACCAGCGGCTCGCCGTCGAACTCGTACGCCACCCAGGCCTGGCCGTCGAGAAGATCCTCGAGCGGCACGTTCGTGGTGTAGCCGCCGTAGGAGTGGGCGACGACGTACTCGGCCGCAGTCTCAACGTCGGCCAGCAACGTGTCCACCGAGACGCCTCGCCAACTCGTGCCGAACTTCGACCAGCGCGTGACGCAATGGATGTCCACGGTCGGCTCGTCGGCAGGAAGGGCGGTGAACTCCGCCCATGACCACGTGCTCCGCTCGCCAGTCTCGGTCACGACGGCGAGCTGCCACTCGTCGAGGCCGATGCGCGGTGTCGGTCCCGCCGACAGCACCGGGAAGTCGTCCGTGCGGTACTGGCCGGGCGGGAGGTCGGTGTCGTCGCGTCTGCGGCCGCCGAAGCCGCGTGTGATCACTGCCATGCGCCCCTCCCAAGCGGCCGAGCCGCCGCGATCCCGCTGCCACCCGTGCTTCCACTCGGCCGGTCGATGTCGAGGTGGTACCCCCATGACGTCGTCGCCAGCGAGCGCCCCGGTGATGAGATTCTCCCCGGTAGGGACGTGGTCGCCCGCAATCCGGGATATATTAACTGGACCATCGCGTCCAGAGTAGGCTGGCGCGGCACCGGTCCGCAAGCCTCGCTGGCCGTCGGTGGTTCGGAGCAGCGGCAGCGCGCCTGGCGGTCGTGGCGGTGCGTCCTTATCTGGCAGATGCCTCCGCAGCGAGAGGGTAATGGACGATAGCGTCCATAGGGTGCGGCTAGAGATTGTTCCGAGTTGGTCGTTCGACATGTCGTCGCCGCTGCGAGATGGCGGCGACCAGCGTCTTGCCCGATGTCAGGAGAGTTCGATGGACCCTAACCCCTCCGGTGGGGACGTTGTCGATGGCCAGCCGGTCGATGCGGCGGACATGATCGCCGCCCTGACCGCTGCACAGTTTGTGTTCCAAGACGGTGCAACTCAATCGTTCACGGCGGAGGGTCGAACGACCTACGTCGACAGGGGCACATCGTCAGCCGGCGAGTGGTCTGTCACGGGTGAGGGGACCTTCTCTTCATTCTGGCCGCCGACGTACCGGGCGGCGTACACGGTCCGGTGGACCGTCGAGGACGGAGTGCGGGTGGGCGTCAGCTTCACGGATACCCGGAGCGGAGTCCGCTACGACGGCCGGTACCGATGACTGGACGAGATTCGGCCGCCAGCGTGGCAGCACGATTCTGGCGTTCGGCCTGCTCCTCGCCGGTGAGAGCAGGCGGCGGCGCCACCTACTCGAACTACTCGAACGCGTCGGGCGGTTCGGCCCTGATTCCGTGGTGGGCCAGCCACAAGTTTGTCGGCAAGGCTGCAATGAAACCGGCAATCAGTCCGATCTGGGTAATGAACCAGTAAACCGGAATGCTGCGCAGGGAGGCCGCCGGGAAAATGGCGTGTTCCGCCAGCGCCAGCCAAATGAATAGAGTTAATTCGAAGGCGGACACGCCCGCCAAATCGGCCCTGGCAAAGGCCTTTATTGCGGCCCATATCCTACGCCGCCGTCGCTGAGCCTCGGCGGAGTATCGGAACACGACGCCTATGGCCACCGCCATGGAGTAGCCGGAGGTGTACTCGACCCACCACTTGCCGCCGGATGTATCGATGCCAATGGCGAAGACCGCCGCCTCAGCGAGGATGGTGCCGAGGGCGCAGTGGGCGCCATCGTGACAGAGTTGGATTAGAAAGGTGGCCTGTCGTGGTCTCCTGGGCGGGCGGCCGTGTCGCTGCCGCCATCGGTGAGACCGCGGTCGGCCCCACTTCCAATAAGCCACGACAGCTGCCGGGCCGATGTAGAGCGCGGTGACCGGCCAGACCAACTCCATGATCTTGACCGGCTGGCGATACCTGAGAATGAGGTTGTCGACAACGACAGCGGCGGAGCCGGCAATCCCGACAGCAAGCGCAGTCCACGAGAGCAGCAACAGCAACGTGTGACCTCCCCGTCTCCTGCCATGTGACGTAACGACAGTGGTCGCATTGCCGAAACGCAAGCCCAGTGGGGAAGTCCCGACGTGCCTCCAAGTGTTTCAGCTCCTACCAGATGGGTTGCGGAAAACGCGTGCCTGCCCCGCCAACTAGCCGGCACTCGAACCTCATCGGTGTGAACGCGGCTGTGGTGCATCGTCTGCTGGCATCCGCTGTCAACCTGTGCCTCGTAGCTCGGCTACGACCCCGCCTGGTGTCGCGGCGCGTCGCTTGCAGGCGACCCGTTCGATACCTTCTTGCTGCTTCTAGCATCGATCGAGGCGCGCTAGCCGGGACCCACATTGGATCTAGGGACGCGTTAACGACGTTGCTGGGTCTGCTCCATCCGCCGGCGGTTCTCCGCGTCGATCGCGCGCTGACGCTCCTCCTGCTCCCGGCGGCGCCTGTTGGCGGAAGTCCATCTCCCCGCTCCTGTGGTCCGGTCCACGAGCAGCTTGGGCGGGCCATGGCTAACGCCAGTGGGCCTGACCCGCTTTGACGGACATCCGAGATCGGGAGCCAGCGGGCTCCGGAAGGATGTCCAGCATCATGGAGAGCGTGGGTAGGGAACGGCCTCGGCCTCGCCGGTCGTTCACGGCGCAGTTCAAGGCAGTTCAAGGCCGAGATCGTCGAGCTGTGCCAGCGGGGAGACCGCACGATCGGTCAGGTCGCGAAGGACTTCGACCTGACCGAGACCGCCGTGCGGGAGTGGGTCAAGCAGGCCGAGCTCGACGCGGGCGACCGGTCGGACGGTTTGACCAGCGACGAGCCGAGCTGGCGCAGCTGCGCAGGGAGAATCGGCGGCTGCGTGAGGACGTGGTGATATTGAAGCGGGCGACGGCTTTCTTCGCGAAGCTTAGGCCTCGGAGTTGACGAGAACCGCCGTGGCCACCGCGACAGCCTTCATCAGGCATGCCTCGAGCACGACTGTGCGCCGCTGCTGACTGTCAACGCCGGCCGCCGCCTGCGAGCCGGAGGAGGTCGCCTCCACTGCATCCAGCCGATACTGCTGCTCCTTGACGATGCGGGCCACATCGGGGCGGGCAGCCAGCTCCTCGACCAGGGCCCGGTCGTCGGTGGCGATCAGCAGCGCGTTGGCGATCCAGAACGGCCGGTAGCCGACTTCCTCCCGGTCCAGGACAGACCGCAGCGACCTCTGGCTGCTGTCCGCCTCAATGCGCAGCGCCTCGTAAGCGGCCTTGGCCTTCGCAGCGTGGCTGCGTTCGGACTTGGCGGCGGTGAGGTCGGCCCGTTGCTTCAGCACGACGAAGAAGGTCGACTCCTGCCGGCCGTGACGGAGTCGAGGACGGCCGCGTCGACCTTCGCCCGGGCGGAGTCGGTACCGGAGGAGGACTGGGCGACGGCGGGCGCCGAGCCGGCGAGCACGGCGGTGACGGCGGCCGCCGCCGCCCAGGCGGCGCGTCTACGCCTGCTGGTACGGGGCACGTTCATGGGACGGCTCCTTAAGAAGCAATTGGCGGGGGAGTGGTCCCGGCGCGCCGTTAGGGGCGGGTGCGAAAACGGGGACCCGGCAGGAATGGACGGTAAACCAGGGCCAATTACCGGCCTGTTACTGATCTTGCGGCGGGCGGGGTGCCTGCGGGAGGTTCGGCGACGGCACCCATGGTAGGTCGGCCGGGTCAGGACGCCAGCCCATCCCGGCGGCGTCGGTGATGGTCTGGGTGGGTGCGTAGCCGGAGTTCAGCGTGCAGGTGAGGCTGCGCCCTGGGCAGCGGCGGCTGTGGCCGGACTACGCATCGCCGTTACCCAGCCTTAGGCGCACATGCACCGTCAGGGGGTCAACGGGCTCAACGTGGTCACGGGACGGGCGGCGTTCTACTCCATGGCCGTAGGTCGGATCGTGTGCCCACACTGCCAATCGGCCGTCGTTGATCAGGACGATGAAGAGCACTGGCCCAGCTTCTCTGAGAGCATCGACAGCTGGTACGCCGGCGGCAGTGGCGTCGAGGGCTGCCCGCACTGCGGCAAGTCGGCCGGTCTCAACGAGTGGCACTGGAGCCCTCCGTGGGGCTTCGGCTACCTCGGCTTCGAATTCTGGAACTGGCCGCCACGTGATCCTGGCTTCATCGCTGACGTTGCCAATCTTCTCGGACACCGGGTCGTCACACCCTGCGGAAAGAGCTAGTGGCTGACGGCGGTGCTTAGTGTCCGTGCTTCCGGAACACTGCGTACCCCCCGCCGGCTCTGGAGCGAAACCACCGCCCAGCAGGCAACCGCCGGCGGGGGTGCGGCGTGACTAGGGGTACGACCAGGCGGGGAGGGGAGGGGACGCATGTCGGGCGAGGAGAGCTTTGACGCGTTCTACCGAGGTAGCAGGCAGCGGCTCTACGACTGCCTGTACGCCCTCACGGGCAACGCCGCCGAGGCGCAGGACGTGGTGCACGAGGCGTACGCCCGGGCCTGGC
>NZ_JAEVHN010000058.1:0-18581 GCF_016803375.1 Micromonospora sp. 4G55 | reverse complement strand
GGTCTTCTCGATGATGGGTGTAGCGCTTCTCTGCTGGGCCGTGCGGCTGCGTCAACAGCAAGGCTGACAGCAATTGACCGGCACGAGGACGACCACGGCTGGCGTCGCACGGACGGTTTGCCGAGGCGGCAATGCGCCTGGCACCCAGGCAGACGAAGCGTCCAGAACTCACCAGCGAGGGGCGGGAAATTGCCCTAGGTGTTCTGTCCATGGACGTTGGTAACAGGGGTGGGATCTTGAAATAGGTGAGAACCTCCGGGTGAGGTGGAGCTTGTCGAAGGTTCCGCATCACCGGTGAGGTCCTCGTGCCCCACGCTAACGCACCCCTGACAGAGCGCGGCCGGCTTCGTCTGGCGCGCTGCGTGATCGACGATCATGGGCCGTTGCGGCGGGCCGCGGAACGGTTCCAGGTCAGCGTGAACACCGCGAAGCGGTGGGCCGACCGGTACCGGACCGAGGGCGTGCGGGCATGGCTGACCGGTCCAGCCGTCCGCGACGATCCCCGAACCGGACCCGACCTGCGGTGGAGCGCAAGGTGCTGCACCTGCGGGTGAAGAAGCGGTGGGGGCCGGCCGGCATCGCCGGCCGGCTCGACATCCCGGCGTCTACGTGTCACGCGATCCTGCGTCGTGCCGGGGTCGCCCGGCTGGCTCACCTCGACCGTGGCACCGGCCGCCCGGTCCGCCGCTACGAACACGCCGACCCCGGCGACCTGGTCCATGTCGACGTCAAGAAACTCGGCAACATCCCCGACGGCGGCGGCTGGCGCACCAAGGGCCGTCGCCAGGGCAAACTCAACCGCACCGCCACACCCGGGCACAGCACTGACCGATGGGGCGCGCCAGACTCGGATACGCGTTCTTGCACACCGCCTTGGACGACCATTCCCGCCTGGCCTACACCGAGATCCTCAACGACGAGACCCGCGAGACCGCCACCGCCTTCTGGTAGCGGGCTCAAGCCTGGTTCGCCGCTCACGGCATCACCGTGCGCCGCGTCATCACCGACAACGGCAGCTGCTACCGCTCCCGACTCTGGCGCGACACCCTCACCAGCGCCGGGATCAGCGTGAAGAAGACCCGCCCCTACCGGCCACAAACGAACGGCAAGGTGGAACGGTTCCACCGCACCCTGACAGACGTGCTGGACGCCCTGGTCGCGGGTGTAGGTGGCCCACAGCCGCGCCGGCTGGCCCTGCGGGCGCAGGCCTGGCCGGGGCGGGGTTGCAGGTTCAGCGGCCCGAACTCGTCGACGCAGATCACCCGGCCGTGCGCGGGTGGGTGGTCGTAGAGGTCCAGGAGCCGGCGCATCTTGGTCGTGAAGTCGGGGTCGGTGCTGGCCTTCCAGGTCTTGGTGGCCTGCCAGGACACGCCGCGCTCGTGGAGGATCCGCCGGACGGTCTCGGCGCTGATCGTCGTGACGTAGCCGGCCTCGATGAGGTAGTCGCGCAGCTTGGCAAGGGACCAGCAGGAGAACGGCCGGCCGAGGAAGCGGGGGTCGCACCGGGCGATGACGCAGATCCAGTCGCGGGTCTGCTCATCGATCCGTCTCGGTGCGCCCCCGCTCCATTTTGGGTCCAGCGCGTCGAACCCCCGTTCGTTGAAGGCGTGGATCACGTCGCGGACGTAGTCCTCGCTGGTCTTGAGCAGGTGAGCGATGTCCGGCGCCGGCTGCCCCTGGGCGGACATCAGCACCACGATCGCCCGGCGCAGCTTCACCGGATCCTTCGCCGTGTGGGTGATCCGCTGCAACCGCTGACCCTCGGCCATCGACACCTGCCGGACGAACACCTCCGGGCGTCTGCCCACCGGCCACCACCTCCCACGAAATGTCAGGAGACAGCCTGCCCGAGACACGGCCGGAACCGGCGGATGCCCTCATGACACGGCACCTCCGATGCTCCCGCCCGTGGCGTCAGTCCGTGGCGTCAGTGTCGCAGCAACGGCCGGTCCAGTCAGCCGCTGGTCGCGGGCGCCGGGCCGGTGGAGTCGCGGACGATCAGCGTGTGGCCCGTGGAGCGTCGTCGCGGCCGGGTCGACCTCGGCTTCAGCGCGAGGGTCAGCGCCATCCGCCCCATCTCGGTCATCGGCAGCCGGACCGTGGTGAGGCTGGGCGCTAGGTCGGCGGCGACGGACACGTCGTCGAAGCCGACCACCGACACGCGCTCGGGCACCGGGATGCGCCGCGACCGCAGCACGGACAACACGCCGATCGCCATCGCGTCGTTGAGCGCGATGATCGCCGTGGTGTCCGGGTGATAGTGCAGGATCCGCTCGGTGGCCACCCGCCCGCCGTCGCGGGTGAAGTCGGAGTGGACGACGGCGAGGTCGTCGGGGGAGTGCCCGTGCGCGGCGAGCGCGGCGGTCACCCCGGCGAGCCGGTCGGCCACGGTGGTCAGGCCCGGGGTGCCGGCGGCGACGGCGATCCGCCGGTGGCCGAGGCCCAGCAGGTGGGCACCGATGTCGCGGCCCCCGGCCTCGTTGTCCGGCACCACCGCGTCGACGCCCAGGGCGTGCCGCCCGATGACGGCGACTCGTCCGCCGGCCCGCTGGAAGCCGGCGAGTTCGGCGCGCGCCTCGGCCTCCACGCGCGGGTCGTCGTAGCCGGACCCGGCGATGAGGATGATCCCGACCTGTTGGGCGATGAGGTGCCGCAGCTGGCGCAGCTCGTTCTCCGGGTCGCGTCCGGAGTGGGCGATCTGGACCAGCAGGCCCTCCTCGGCGGCGACCTGGAGGACGCCGCTGGCGATCTCGGAGAAGTACGGGTCGTCGATCTGGTGGACGATCAGGCCGACGGTGGTGCTGGCACCGCCGGCGAGGGTGCGGGCGTACGGGTTGGCGACGTACCCGAGTTCCAGGGAGACCTTCCGGACGTGCCGGGCCACCTCCTCGCTGACGCCCTCCCGGCCGGCGAGGGCGCGGGAGGCGGTCGCCAGCGAGACGCCGGCGCGCTCCGCCACGTCGACGAGACGCAACCGTGGTCCGGGTCGGGGCATGGGAAACTCCTGGCAGGCATTGATCCGCACCGCGCTCTTGCGTGTGGCGTAGGGCACAGCATAGGGTACGAAAGCGCTTACGTAAGCGCTTTCGTAAGCGTGGCAGCGCCGCCCGTCCGATCGTCGTTTGGGGGAGCCTCACCTCCGCCGCGCGGCACCGGACGACCGTCCGTCCTGCCCCGACGTTCCTTCGACTCCACATCCGGGCACCGGTTCACGCCCGGTACGTAAGCGCTTTCGTCACCGCCACCATCGCACCGACGAAGGGAGCACCTCCCCATGAGAAGACCTCGACGCGCCGCCGTCGCGGCCACCGCCCTGCTGGCGCTGGCACTGACCGCGGCGGCGAGCCCGGCCCAGGCCGACCGGCCCGGACCGTACGACGTCCACCCCGCCCTCTGGTCGCACCTGGTCGCCTTCTACGACTTCGACCACCCGGTGGTCGGGGACCCCGCGCTCGAGCGGGACCTAGGCCGATCCGGCACCGAGATCGAGCTGGTCAACGGCGGCGCGGCCATGCGGGTGCCCGACCGGGCGTACAAGGGCAGCGGCGACGCGCTGCAGACCCGGCAGGTCAACCCGCAGGCCGCCGGCAACGACGACTGGAAGGCCGGCACCTGGTCCTCCAGCGGCGTCCGGACGCTGCGCGCGTTCAGCGGCGCCGAGGGCACGACGGTGATGGGCTGGTTCAAGCGCGAGATGGACGGCCCCGCGCTCAACTCCACCACCGCGAACCCGACCGACCGGTTCAACGCGATCGGCCTGGCCGGCGTGCTGACCGGCGACTCCGACGGGCACGGCGTGCGGGCCCTGCTGGAACTCATCGACGTCAAGGGCGAGCTTCGCCTGGTCGCCCTCGGCCGCCGCGTCGACGGCGGGGCCTCGCAGACCTTCGCGGCAAACGAGGACTGGCGGACCCTGCTGCCGAAGGGGGAGTGGGTGCACCTGGCCGCCACCTACGACTTCACCAGCGGCACCATGGCGCTCTATCGCAACGGCGAGCCGGTCGACGGCTTCTACACCACCGCCGGCGACCCGTGGCAGCTGAACGGGCCCGGCCCGCACGTCACCAGCGCCACCGACCCGCGCGGCATCAAGATCGGCGGGAGCTTCCCGCAGAACAACCTGGAACGCAATCCGTGTGACTGCCGCATGGACGGCCTCATGTTCCTCGACAGCGTGATCCCGGCGAGCGACGTTGCCAAGCAGTACCGCTACATGGCCCGCTGACCCGTTCCTCGGATCGTCCCACCGAGAAGGAGAACCGCGTGTTCATTCGCGCTTGCAGCACCGGCAGGCTCCGCAGAGCCGCACTCACCGCCGGGGTCACTGCCGCCACCCTCGTCATGTCCACCCTGGTCGCCGCGCCCGCCCGGGCCGACGGCGCCGTCTACGACCCGATCCCCGAGTCGCAGATCCAGTCGCGGCTGGGGCTGGTGCTCCAGGAGTACGCCAGCTTCCCGCAGTCCACTCCGAACCCGGCGCCGGTCGACCAGCGGCTGGTACGCAAGGCCCGGATCAACACGATCAGCGAGCTGCCCGACGGCTCCGGCCGCCGGGCTGTGCCGGACCTCAACGGCAACCTCTACTTCGTGGCGAACGGCACGCCGCACGTCTACCTGGACGTGGCGGCCACCTTCGCGCCGCAGTTCTTCTCCGGCCGCGGCCTCGGCCAGGGCTTCGGGTACGTCGCCTTCCACCCGGACTTCGGGCGCAACGGCCGCTTCTACACCATCCACACGGAGCAGGCGTCGCTGGCCACCCGGACGCCGGACTACGCCCAGCCGAACACCATCTACCAGGCCGTGATCACCGAGTGGACGGCCACCGACCCGGCTGCGGACACGTTCGCCGGCACCCACCGGGAGGTGCTGCGGATCGGCTTCGGCGGCCAGATCCACGGCGTCCAGGAGATCAACTTCAACCCGACCGCGAAGCCGCACGACCCCGACTACGGGATGCTCTACCTCGCCGTCGGCGACGGCGGCCAGGGCGCCCGCAACGGCGACCCGCAGAACATGGGCCTGCCGCACGGCAAGCTGCTCCGCATCGACCCGCGCGGCACCAACGCGCCCAACGGCCGGTACGGGATCCCGGCCGACAACCCGTTCGTCGGGCGGGCCGGCGCGCTCGGTGAGATCTACGCGGTCGGCTTCCGCGACCCGCACCGGTTCAGCTGGGACCGGGCCACCGGCCGGATGTACCTGGGCCACATCGGCGAGCACGCCGTCGAGTCGATCTACGAGGTCCGGGCCGGGGACAACTTCGGCTGGAGCGAGCGCGAGGGCAACTGGGTCTTCGACAAGACCGCGACCAACCCGTGCGACAAGCTCTACCCGCTGCCGGCTGACGACGCGAAGTACGGCTACACCTACCCGGTGGCCGCGTACGACCACGACCCGGCGGCGAGCTGGAACTGCACCTCCGACGTCGGCGTCGCGGTGGCCGGCGGCTTCGTCTACCGCGGACAGTCCGTGCCCGCGCTGAAGGGCAAGTACGTCTTCGGTGACCTGGTCGACGGCCGGGTGCTCTACACCGAGGCGGACGAGATGCGCCGCGGCGCCGGGCTCGCCCCGATCCACCGGCTCGCCCTGTACACCACCGCCGGGGGCCTGGTACGCATGCAGGACCTGTCCAGCCCGGGCGCGCCCGGCGACCCGAACCGGGTCGACCTGCGCTTCGGCACCGACGCCGCCGGTGAGCTCTACATCGTGGCCAAGGCCAACGGGAAGATCTGGAAGGTCGTCGACACCAAGACCGTGGCGGAGGGCAAGGTGGGCCGGACCAAGGTGGTCCACACCGGAGGCGCGCAGAACTGGGCGCCGGTGACCCCGTCGAAGTGGCGGTTCGAGGGCGACCAGGTGATCCTCGCCGAGGCCGGCGTGAGCCGTCCGGGCCCGCGCCGCCCGTTCGAGTACGCCATCCTCAACAAGGGCCCGGCCTGGTCCTCGGTCCAGATCGACGCCCGGGTGCGCCTCGACGAGCCGGTGGAGGTCACCAACCGGGACGTGATCATCGTCTTCGGCTGGCAGTCGGACATGCAGTACTACTACGCGCACCTGTCCACCGACAACACGATCTACCCGCACAACGGCATCTTCAAGGTCAACAACGCCGACCGGGAACGGATCGACCACCAGTGGAACGGGCGCTCCCGCGGCGCCAACCCGGCGATCACCGACGCCGACTGGCACAAGGTGCGGGTCGTGCACCTGCCCGCCACCGGCGAGATCGCCGACCTGCTGGTCCGGCTCGGGTGCAGCCAGGTGGTCCGGGGCACGCTGCGCTCCCCCGACGGCGAGCACCTGGCCACCGCCGGCCTGTTCAACCTGACCGACAAGGCCAGCGCGCAACGCGTCCGGGACCGGATCCGGCAGCTGCTCGACGAGCGGCAGGGCCGCTTCCGTGGCATGGCGGCCGGCGACGGCACCGAGGCGCTCACCACCGCCGCCGCCCGGGTCGGCTGGCAGGTACGCGGCCACTACATCGCCTACTGCCTGGTCGTCCGCGCCGACGGCGGCGCCGTGCCGGCCGGCGACACCGCCGTCCGCGACATCATCTTCGACCTGATCGAGCTGCACCTCGACAAGGGCGTGCTCGAACGCCGGGCCGTCGGCGGCAGCGCCGTCCAGCCCACCGCGAAGGCGACCGAGGGCACCGGCACCCAGGGCGGCAACGCAACTCCCGACGAGCTGCCCGGCAACTGAGCCGCCGGTCGACGGCGAGCGACGCGAGGCCCGGTCCGAGTCCTGTGGACCGGGCCTCGCCACGTGTTCAGGCTCGGCACGGCCCGGTCACGCGTCACGCCGCCTGCGCGGGCGCTGCCGGGCGAGGCCGGCGACCTGGCGGCACCGCGCACCGGCCTGGGTGAGTGCCCTTGGCTGCACCGGGTCTCGCGAACCCGCGTGCGCTCAGGCCTCGGTGGAGACGCGGAGGCGCCGGGTGAGGTCGGCGCGGTGCGCGTACTCGGCCGGGTCGTCGGGGTAGCCGACCGCGACCAGGGTCAACCCGTGCGCCGCCGCGACGGTCACCTCGCTGGAACGTTCCCGCCGGCTCAGCAGGCTCGCCGGCCACTCGACCGGCCGCCGGCCGTCCCCGGCGACCAGCATCGCCCCGACCAGGCTGCGCACCATCGCCTGGCAGAACGCGTCGGCCTGCACGGTGGCCACGAGGATGCCGTCCGGGTCGCGCCGCCAGTCCAGCCGGGTCACCTCGCGCAGCGTGGTGGCGTTCTCCTTGCGCCGGCAGTACGCGGCGAAGTCGTGCTCCCCCACCAGCCCGGCCGCGGCGGCGTTCAGCGCCGCCAGGTCCAGCGGCTTCGGCCAGGCGAGGGTGTCGTGCCGGCGCAACGGCTCGGCGCCCCACGGGGCGTCGGTCACCCGGTACTCGTAGCGACGGAAGGTCGCCGAGAAACGGGCGTCGAAGTCGGCGGGCACCTCGCTCATCGCGCGGACCCGCACGTCGGTCGGGAGCAGCCGGGCCAGCCGGCGCAGCAGGCGCCCGTCATGCTCCCGCCACACGGCGGTGGGCAGGTCGAGGTGACAGACCTGACCGGTGGCGTGCACCCCGGCGTCGGTGCGGCCGGCGACGGTCAGCCCGGTCGCCGTGCCCGCGCCGAGGACCAGGTCCAGCGTCTGGGTCAGCACCCCGGCGACCGTCCGCCGGGTCGGTTGGGCGGCCCAACCGGAGAAGTCCGTGCCGTCGTACGAGACGTCCAACCGCAGCCGGGTCCGCTCGTCCACCTCGTACCTCCCGTTCACGCCGTCGGGCCCGGCACCCCAGGAAGGGATGCCGGGCGACGATGACGCCTGTGCTCAGGCCTTGTTCTCGTTGGCCTCGTCGCTGTCCTCGCGGGCGGCGTCGGTGTCACCGGACACCGACACCGGCGGCTCGGCGTCCTGGTCGCCCGAGTTCGACTCCGGGGTCTCCTCGGCCGGGGCCAGGGCCTCGACCTTGTCCTGCTGGGCGGCCTTGCGGGCGGCGGTCTTCTTGTTCGCCTTGGGCTCGGCGACCTGAAGCTCCTCGACCAGCTCGATGATCGCCATCGGAGCGGCGTCACCCTTGCGCGGACCGGTCTTCACGATCCGGGTGTAGCCACCGTTGCGGTTGGCGTACCGGGGCGCGATCTGGTCGAACAGGGCGTAGACCACGTCCTTGTCCTTGACGACGCCCAGCACCCGACGCCGCGCGGCGAGGTCGCCGCGCTTGGCCTTGGTGATGAGCTGCTCGGCCAGCGGACGCAGCCGCCGGGCCTTCGTCTCGGTGGTCTGGATCTTGCCGTGCTGGAACAGCGCGGTGGCCAGGTTGGCCAGCATCAGCCGCTCGTGCGCGGGGCTGCCGCCGAGGCGGGGGCCCTTGGTGGGCGTGGGCATGCTTGGTGCTCCTCAGGTGTGGCGGCAGCGCGGACTAGAGCTGCTCGGTCTCGCGGTAGTCGTCGGTGTCGTAGTCGGCCTCGCCGAAGGCGTCCACGACGTGCGCCGGGTCGAAGTTCGGAGCCGAGTCCTTCAGCCCGAGACCCATCCCGGCGAGCTTCATCTTGACCTCGTCGATCGACTTCTGACCGAAATTCCGGATGTCGAGGAGGTCGGCCTCGGTACGCCCGATGAGCTCACCAACGGAGTTGATGCCCTCGCGCTTGAGGCAGTTGTAGGAGCGGACGGTGAGGTCCAGCTCCTCGATCGGCAGGGCCAGGTCCGCCGCGAGCTGGGCGTCCTGCGGGGACGGCCCGATGTCGATGCCCTCGGCGGTCTCGTCCAGCTCCCGGGCCAGGCCGAAGAGCTCCACCAGCGTCGAGCCGGCGGAGGCCAACGCGGTACGCGGGCCCATCGACGGCTTGGTCTCGACGTCGATGATCAGCCGGTCGAAGTCGGTCCGCTGCTCGACGCGGGTCGCCTCGACGCGGTACGTCACCTTGAGCACCGGCGAGTAGATCGAGTCGACCGGGATCCGGCCGATCTCGGCGCCGGCCTGCTTGTTCTGCGCCGCCGTGACGTAGCCACGACCCCGCTCGACGGTCAGCTCCATGTCGAGCCGGCCCTTGCCGTTCAGGGTGGCGAGCTTCAGGTCCGGGTTGTGCACCGAGACGCCGGCCGGGGGCTGGATGTCGCCCGCCGTCACGTCGCCCGGGCCCTGCTTGCGCAGGTACATGCTGACCGGCTCGTCGTGCTCGGAGCTGACGCACAGCTCCTTGATGTTCATGACGAGCTCGACCACGTCCTCCTTGACACCGGGGATCGTGGTGAACTCGTGCAGCACACCGTCGATCTTGATCGAGGTGACCGCCGCACCCGGGATGGACGACAGCAGCGTGCGCCGCAGCGAGTTACCCAGGGTGTAGCCGAAGCCGGGCTCCAGCGGCTCGATGGTGAACCGGGACCGGGTCTCGTTGATCGACTCCTCGGAGAGGGAGGGTCGCTGGCTGATGAGCATTTTTTCTCTTCTCTTCCGGGACGCCCGCTATATGACGCCCACGACACAAACTGTTCCGGTGGCCCGCCCCGGAGGGCGGGCCACCGCAACGAGCCCTTACTTGGAGTAGAGCTCGACGATCAGCTGCTCCTGGACCTGGGTGTCGATCACCTGGCGGGCCGGGAGCGAGTGCACGAGGATCTTCATCTGGCTCGGGATGGCCTCCAGCCACGCCGGAACCGACCGCGAACCGGCCTGAGCCTGCGCCACCAGGAACGGGGTGAGCTCCTTGCTCTTGCCCCGGACCTCGATGATGTCGTGCTCCTTGACGCGGTACGACGGGATGTCGACCTTCTTGCCGTTCACGGTGAAGTGGCCGTGCTTGACCAGCTGGCGGGCCTGGTCACGCGAGCTGGCGTAGCCGGCCCGGTAGACCACGTTGTCCAGCCGCGACTCGAGGATCTGCAGGAGAACCTCACCGGTCTTGGCCTTCTTGCTCACGGCCTCTTCGTAGTAGCCGCGGAACTGCTTCTCCAGCACGCCGTAGACACGACGGGCCTTCTGCTTCTCACGGAGCTGGAGCAGGTACTCCGTCTCCTTCGTGCGGCCGCGGCCGTGCTGCCCGGGCGGGAACGGCCGGGACTCGAACGGGCACTTCGGACCATCGCACTTGCTGCCCTTGAGGAACAGCTTCATCTTCTCCCGCCGGCAACGGCGGCAGTCAGCACCGGTGTAACGAGCCATCTCTCTCTAACCTCTCAGACCCGGCGACGCTTCGGCGGACGGCATCCGTTGTGCGGCTGCGGGGTGACGTCGGAGATCTGCCCGACCTCGAGGCCCACGGCCTGCAGCGAACGGATGGCGGTCTCCCGGCCGGAGCCGGGGCCCTTGACGAACACGTCGACCTTGCGCATGCCGTGCTCCATCGCCCGACGCGCGGCGGCCTCGGCGGCGAGCTGCGCGGCGAACGGGGTCGACTTGCGGGAGCCCTTGAAGCCCACCTGGCCGGAAGAGGCCCAGGAGATGACCGCACCGGTCGGGTCGGTGATCGACACGATGGTGTTGTTGAAGGTGCTCTTGATGTGCGCCTGCCCGTGGGCGACGTTCTTGCGTTCCTTGCGCCGGACCTTCTTGACGGCGGCTCCGGCACGAGCCTTCGGTGGCATAAGTCTGTGCGCTCCTAGTTACTTCTTGCCGGGCTTCTTCTTGCCGGCGACGGTCCGCTTCGGGCCCTTGCGGGTCCGCGCGTTGGTCTTGGTCCGCTGGCCACGCACGGGCAGGCCCCGGCGGTGCCGGATGCCGGCGTAGCAGCCGATCTCGACCTTGCGGCGGATGTCAGCGGCGACCTCGCGGCGCAGGTCGCCTTCAACCTTGTAGTTGCCCTCGATGTGGTTGCGGAGCTGGACCAGCTCCTCATCCGTGAGGTCCCGAACGCGCTTGTCCGGCGAGATGCCGGTAGCGGTGAGCGTCTCCAGGGCGCGGGTACGACCGACCCCGAAGATGTAGGTGAGCGCGATCTCCATCCGCTTCTCGCGGGGGAGGTCGACGCCGACTAGACGTGCCATGTGCGGGCGTACTCCTCGTGATGTTGTGGCGGAGGTCTGGACCCGTCCCACCCCGCTACCGGCCGTCCCGTCCTTCCGACGCTGTCAGCGCTGGCGACCGGGATCGGTCGTGCCCGAGCGGGCCCCGGCCTCCGACCGGGGGTCAACCACGATTGAGTACGCGCTGCGTACCGCTCGCGGCTGGAACGAGCTGATGATGTGCTGTCTGGATCTGCGGCCCGGACCGATCCGACCGGCCGTGTCACGACCGGTGGGACTGGTTCAGCCCTGGCGCTGCTTGTGGCGCGGGTCGGTGCAGATGACCATGACCCGGCCGTGCCGGCGGATCACCCGGCACTTGTTGCAGATCCTCTTGACGCTCGGCTTGACCTTCACGGTTGCCTTACTTCCCATCTGGCCCGGTGGCGCGACCACGCGCGACGCCGGACGTCGAAGACGGACACGGGGACGTCCCGGCCGTCGTCAGGATTACTTGTAGCGGTAGACGATGCGCCCGCGGGTCAGGTCGTACGGCGAGAGTTCGACGACGACCCGGTCCTCCGGCAGGATACGGATGTAGTGCTGCCGCATCTTGCCGCTGATGTGAGCCAGCACCTTGTGGCCGTTCGCGAGCTCCACCCGGAACATTGCGTTCGGCAGGGGCTCGATGACCCGACCCTCGATCTCGATGGCTCCGTCTTTTTTCGGCATGTCCTCCGCTGTCCTGACGTCGGTTACTCCGGACGGCCCACAACGTCTTACACGGGCATCCGACCGAGATCGGAGGGCCCGCGCCAGCCGCGGCTCCGACTCCCACCGAAGCGCGTAGTGGGCATGCCGGAGTGGACGCTGTGCGCCGATCTGAAAGTGTACGCCCGAGTGCGCGCCGTCGCCAAACCGGCCACCCCGCCCGTCACCCGCACGAAGGAAAACGGACGCGGGGCGACATCTCCCCCGCCGCCGCGCCCCCGAGGACCCGCCGGACCGCGCCGGCGTCTCGGACCGGCCCGGCTCCGCGGAACTGTCCGTGCCGACCCCGTTTGCGGCGTGTCGTGGTGTCTTGCGGGCCGGACACCACGACCCACCGCAAGTCGTGACGGTCGGGGGGCCGGCGCGGCCCGGGCTCAAGTGCTCCGGCCGACGGCGCCCGAGCCCGTGGCCGGGATGTGGCCGGTCCGCCTCCGCCCGAGCCACGGTCGGCGAGCCGCACTGAGCCGTTTGCGTCATCAGGTCCGTAGCGACCCGGACAAGCCTCTCGTGCCGGGCGGGCCTTCTGTCCGGGTCGACGTGGGGAGCCCGACGAGGACGGCGAGCGCGCCGGGCACGGCCGTGGAACCGCGGCCGGCTCGCGCCGCCCCGCCTACCGCGCCACGGCGGATCCGGCCGTCAGGACTCCGCACACTCGACCGTCAGGACGCCGCGGACTCGGCCGTCAGGACGCGGCGGACTCGGCCGGCTGCCGGGCGGTGACCAGGTCGCCCAGTCGGGCCCGCCCGCCGTCGAAGGCGGTCAGCACCCAGACCCCGTCGGGCAGCAGCGCCATCGAGTGCTCCACGTGCACCGCCATCGACCGGTCCCGGGTGACGACCGTCCAGCCGTCGGCCAGTTCGACGGTACGCGGCGACCCCATCGTGATCATCGGCTCGATGGCCAGCGCCAGGCCCGGCACCAGGCGCGGACCCTTGCCCGGCCGCCCGTGGTTGAGCACGTGCGGGTCCTGGTGCATCTCGGTGCCGATGCCGTGCCCGCCGTAGCCGTCGACGATGCCGTACCGGCCGCCCTTGCGGACCGCGTTCTCCACCGCGTGCGAGATGTCGGTCAGCCGGCCCCGGCCGCTGGCGGCGCCCCGCGCGGCGGCGGCGATCCCGGCCCACATGGCGTCCTCCGCCACCTCGGCCATCTTCAGCACCGCCGGGTCGACCTCGCCCACGCCCACGGTGATCGCGGCGTCGCCGTGCCAGCCGTTCAGCACCGCGCCGCAGTCGATGGAGATCACGTCGCCGTCATGGAGCACCTGCTGCGCCGACGGGATGGCGTGCACCACCTGCTCGTTGACCGACGAGCAGATCGAGGCGGGGAAGCCGTGGTAGCCCTTGAACGAGGGAACGGCCCCGGCCTCGCGGATGGTCGACTCGGCGATCGCGTCCAGGTCGGCGGTGCTGACCCCGGGGGCGACGGCCTCCCGCATCCGACGCAGGGCCTCGGCGACCACCAGGCCGGCGGCCCGCATCTTCTCGATCTGGTCGGGGGTCTTCAGCTGGATGTCCAGCTGGGGACGGCGCATGGAGCGAATACCTTTCGTTGCCGGACAGCGATCAGCGGGGCACGTCGCACGTACCCCGCTGATCGCACTCTATCCGCCGGAGCCCGGCAGGACCTCAGCCCCCGTACGACCGCAGCGCGTCGATGGCGCGGACCGTGACGTCCTCCACCGGCCCGGTGGCGTCGATCCCGACCAGCTTGTTCTGGGCGCCGTAGTAGTCGACCAGCGGCGCCGTCTTCTCGGCGTACTCCCGCAGGCGGGCCGCGATCGTCTCCGGCTTGTCGTCGTCCCGCTGGAACAGCTCGGCACCGCAGCGGTCGCAGATGCCCTCGCGGGTGGTGGCGTCGAACTCGACGTGCCAGATCTTGCCGCAGCCGCGGCAGGTGCGCCGGCCGGAGAGCCGCCGGATCACCTCGTCGTCGTCGACGACCAGTTCCAGCACCAGGTCCAGCGCGGTGCCGAGGTCCGCGAGGAGCTTGTCCAGCGCGGCGGCCTGCGGCGTCGTACGCGGGAAGCCGTCGAGCAGGAAGCCCTCGGCGGCATCCGGCTCGGCGAGCCGGTCCCGGACCATGTTGATGGTGACCTCGTCCGGGACCAGCTTGCCGGCGTCCATGTACCGCTTGGCCTCGACACCCAACGGCGTGCCCTGCGAGACGTTCGCCCGGAAGATGTCACCGGTCGAGATCTTCGGCACCGAGAGGTGTGCGGCGATGAATTCCGCCTGCGTGCCCTTGCCCGCGCCCGGCGGGCCAACCAGAACGAGTCGCATCTACCGCAGGAACCCTTCGTAGTTCCGCTGCATGAGTTGGCTCTCGATCTGCTTCACGGTCTCCAGACCGACGCCGACCATGATGAGCACAGCGGTGCCGCCGAACGGGAAGTTCTGGAACTGCTGGCTGTTCAGCCAGATGAAGAAGAAGTTCGGCAGGATCGCGACGATGCCCAGGTAGAGCGCGCCCGGCAGGGTGATCCGGCTGAGGATGAAGTCGAGGTACTCGGCGGTCGGCTTGCCGGGGCGGATGCCCGGCACGAAGCCGCCGTACTTCTTCATGTTGTCCGCGACCTCGGTCGGGTTGAACGTGATCGACACGTAGAAGTACGTGAAGAAGATGATCAACAGGAAGTAGATCACGATGTGCAGCGGCGAGTCGGCCTGCACGATGTTGTTCTGGATCCAGGCCTGGGTCTTGCCCGGGTTGGTCTGGTCGAAGAACTGGAGCGCCAGCTGCGGCAGGTAGAGCAGCGAGGAGGCGAAGATGACCGGGATGACACCCGCCTGGTTGACCTTCAGCGGGATGTAGGTCGAGGTGCCGCCGTACATCCGCCGGCCGATCATCCGCTTGGCGTACTGCACCGGGATCCGGCGCTGCGCCTGCTCGATGAAGCAGACCGCGGTGATGACCAGCAGGACCAGGGCGAGGACGAGGACGAACTTGCCCCAGCCCTCGTTGGTCTTGATCTTCCAGCCCTCGCTGGGGAGCCGGGCGGCGATCGAGGTGAAGATGAGGACGGACATGCCGTTGCCGACGCCGCGGTCGGTGATCAGCTCACCGAGCCACATCACCATGCCGGTACCCGCGGTCATCGTCATGACCAGGATGCTCAGCGTCAGCCAGTTCGGGATGCCGGTGCCCTCGGGGATGATCGGGAACTGGTCGCAGCGGTTCTGGAACAGCTGCCCGGAGCGGGCCAGCGCCACGAAGGCCGACGACTGCAGGATGCCCAGACCGAGGGTCAGGTAGCGGGTGTACTGGGTGATCTTCGCCTGGCCGGCCTGGCCCTCCTTGCGGAGCTGTTCCAGCCGCGGGATGACCACGGTGAGCAGCTGCAGGATGATCGACGCGGTGATGTAGGGCATGATGCCCAGCGCGAAGACCGAGAGCTGCAGCAGTGCGCCGCCGGAGAAAAGGTCCAGCAGGTTCAGCACTCCGGTGCTCTGACCCTGGAGGGTGTCGAGGCACTTCTGCACGTTGCCGTACGAGACGCCGGGGCTGGGCAGAGTGGCGCCGAGCCGGTAGACCGCGATGATGCCTACTGTGAACAGCAGCTTCTTGCGCAGGTCAGGCGTACGGAACGCACTGAGAAAGGCGGACAGCAACTTCTTCCTCCTGCGCGAGGCGGGCCGCCGGTGATCCCTGGCGGGGGCGGGGTGGGTGCCGGGCGAGTGCCCGATATCCATAGCTGGGAAGGGACTCTAACAGCCCGGTCCCGGTCCGGGCAGATGTGCCCGGCTACATAAACCGAATCCGATGTTACCCGGCGCACACATGCCTGGTAGACCACGGCGCCCGCCCAGTTGCGGACAACTGAGCGGGCGCCATGGGTCGTGCCTTACAGCTCGGTGACGGAGCCACCGGCAGCGGTGATCTTCTCCTTGGCCGACGCGCTGAACCCGTGCGCCGACACCTGGAGAGCCACACCGCCGAGGTCGCCGGTGCCGAGGACCTTGACCGGCTGGCCCTTGCGGACCGCGCCGACCTCGACCAGCTCCTGCGGGCCGACCTGGCCGCCGTTCGGGAAGAGCTCGGCGAGCCGGTCCAGGTTGACCACCTGGAAGACGACCTTGAACTTGTTCTTGAAGCCCTTCATCTTCGGCAGGCGCATGTGGATGGGCATCTGCCCACCCTCGAACGCCGCCGAGATGTTCTTGCGGGCCTTGGAACCCTTGGTACCGCGACCGGCGGTCTTGCCCTTGGAGCCCTCACCGCGACCCACCCGGGTCTTCGCGGTCTTGGCACCCGGGGCCGGGCGCAGGTGGTGAACCTTGATCGTCATTACTCGACCTCCTCGACCTTCACGAGGTGGTTGACCGCGAAGATCATGCCCCGAATCTCGGGCCGGTCCTCCTTGACCACCACGTCGTTGATCCGCTTCAGACCGAGCGAACGCAGCGACTCACGCTGGTTCTGCTTGGTGCCGATGCCGGACCGGACCTGGGTGACCTTCAGGCGTGCCATCAGGACGCCACCCCCGCCCGCGACGCCAGCATGGCGGCCGGCGCGACGTCCTCCACCGGCAGACCACGACGGGTCGCGACGGCCTCGGGGGACTCGAGCCCCTTCAGCGCCGCCACCGTGGCGTGCACGATGTTGATCGGGTTCGACGAGCCGAGGCTCTTGGAGAGCACGTCGTGGATGCCCGCGCACTCCAGCACGGCACGCACCGGACCACCGGCGATGACACCGGTACCGGCGGACGCCGGCTTGAGCAGCACGACGCCGGCAGCGGCCTCGCCCTGCACCGGGTGCGGGATCGACTGACCGATCCGCGGCACCTTGAAGAAGTGCTTCTTGGCCTCCTCGACACCCTTGGCGATCGCCGCGGGCACCTCCTTGGCCTTTCCGTAGCCCACGCCGACGGTGCCGTCGCCGTCGCCCACGATCACCAGGGCGGTGAAGCTGAAGCGACGACCACCCTTCACGACCTTGGCGACGCGGTTGATCGCGACGACCCGCTCGAGGTGCGGGGTCTTCTCGACGGGCGCGTTTCCGCGGCCGCCCTCACGGCGGTTGTCGCGGCGACCACCCTCGTTGCCACCGGACCCGCCGCCACGGCGCTGTTGACCTGGCATCAGCAGCCTTCCTTATCTCTCGTGACGGGGTTTCTAGAACTCGAGCCCGGCTTCGCGGGCGGCATCGGCAAGCGCGGCGACCCGCCCCGCGTACCGGTTGCCACCGCGGTCGAAGACGACCTTGGAGACGCCGGCGGCCTTGGCGCGCTCGGCGAGCAGGGCGCCGACCTTGCCGGCCAGGGCGCTCTTGTCGCCCTCCGCACCACGCAGCGACGCGTCCAGGGTCGAGGCCGACGCCAGGGTGTGACCCTTGGTGTCGTCCACGATCTGGGCGACCATGTGCCGCAGGGAGCGGGTGACCACCAGGCGGGGACGCTCGGCGGTGCCGCTGACGTTCTTGCGGACCCGGAAGTGCCGGCGCGCACGCCCGACGGCACGCTTGGCGGCGACGCCGCGGCGGCGCTTGAGCAGCGTGGCGCTCACTTCTTACCTGCCTTTCCAGCCTTGCGGCGGATGACCTCGCCCTGGTACTTCACGCCCTTGCCCTTGTAGGGCTCCGGCGGGCGGATCTTCCGGATGTTGGCGGCGACCTCACCGACCTGCTGCTTGTCGATGCCGGCCACGTGGAACAGCGTCGGCTTCTCCACCGTGAAGGTGATGCCGTCCGGAGCCGGCACCAGCACCGGGTGCGAGAACCCGAGAGCGAACTCCAGGTCCTTGCCCTTGGCGGTGACGCGGTAACCGGTACCGGCGATCTCCAGGCTCTTGCGGTAGCCCTCGGTCACACCGACGATCATGTTGGCGACCAGGGTACGGCTGAGGCCGTGCAGTTCCTTGGCCTTGCGCTCGTCGTTCGGCCGGTTGACGTGCACCTGGCCGTCCTCGCTACGCTCCGCCGTGATCGGCTCGGCGAGCGTGTGCGACAGCTCGCCCTTGGGGCCCTTGACCTTCACGGTCTGGCCGTCGATCGTGATGTCGACGCCGGCCGGTACCGGGATCGACTTACGTCCAATACGCGACATTTCTACCTGTCTCCCGTTACCAGACGAAGGCGAGGACTTCCCCGCCAACGCTCCGCTTGCGGGCCTGCCGGTCGGTGAGCAGCCCCTGGGACGTCGAAATGATCGCCACGCCCAGCCCGCCGAGCACCCGCGGGAGCCCGTCCGACTTGGCGTACACCCGGAGACCGGGCTTGGACACGCGCTTGATGCCGGCCAGGCTCCGCTCGCGGTTCTGGCCGTACTTCAGCTCGACGACCAGTCGCCGGCCGACGGCGCCCTCCTCGGGCTCCTCGACCGACCAGGTGGCGATGTAACCCTCGGCCTTGAGGACCTCGGCGATGTTCGCCTTGATCTTCGAGTAGGGCATCGTCACCCGGTCGTGGTACGCCTGGTTGGCGTTACGCAGACGCGTGAGCATGTCTGCGATCGGGTCGGTCATCGTCATGGAATTCGTCAGCCTTTCTCGCCGGGGTTCCCGGGGCGTTCCGCCCCGGGCCTACGGCGAAGAGCAATAGCTATTACCAGGAAGCCTTGGACACGCCGGGCAGCTCACCGCGGTGGGCCATCTCCCGGATGCACACCCGGCAGAGACCGAACTTGCGGTAGACCGCCTTCGGACGCCCGCACCGCTGGCAGCGGGTGTACGCGCGAACCGAGAACTTCGGCTTCGCGGCCGCCTTGATGATCAGCGCCTTCTTGGCCATTCGCTCAGTTCTCCTTGAACGGGAAGCCCAGGAGCTTGAGCAGCGCCCGGCCCTCGTCGTCGGTCGTGGCGGTCGTGACCACCGTGATGTCCATGCCCCGCTGGCGATCGATCTTGTCCTGGTCGATCTCGTGGAACACCGACTGCTCGGTCAGA
>NZ_JAEVHN010000057.1:0-18706 GCF_016803375.1 Micromonospora sp. 4G55 | reverse complement strand
GCGCGTACCTCCTCGTCGGTGACGTGGGTGAAGGCGGTGCCGGGCGCGACCACGTCGGGCGACCGCGGCGACGGCCCGCCGGACCGCCTCCGGGTCGGCCGGCGTCGGACCGGTGCCGTCGGCGAGGGTCGCGGCGGACCGGAGACCGGCCGCCCGCGCTCGGCGGTGCCGAGGGAGAAGAGGTCCATCGTCGCGTCCCGGACCAGGACGCTCGCTCCCGCGCCGTCGTCGGTGCGACCGGCATTGAGGTAGCCGCGCACCACCGCGACCGGGACCTGGTCGCACTTACCCTTGATCAACTCGCCGGCGCCGGCCAGTTCGTCCACCACGGCCATCTGGGTCAGCTGCAACTCGTTGCCGTACGGGTCGACCTCGCCCCGGTGGTCGCGGATGGCGGACATGCCGGCCACGCCGAGCGCCACGTCGGTGAGCCCGTTGCGCCAGGGTCGCCCCATCGTGTCGCTGACGATCACCGCCACGTCGACGCCGTACCGCTCGGCCAGCGCGGCGCGCAGCGCTCGGGCCGAGGCGTCCGGGTCCTTGGGCAGCAGCACCAGCCGGGTCTTGTCGACGTTGGAGGCGTCGATCCCGGCGGAGGCCAGCACGAAGCCGTGGTGCGTCTGGACGATCCGGGTCGCGCCCCGGGTCGCCACCACCCGGGCGGTCTCGGCGGCCAGCACCTCGTCGCGCGCGGCGAGCCGTTCCGGCCCGTCCGCCGGCACGTCGACCAGCCGGCCCTCCGCCTTCGAGACGATCTTGCTGGTGACCACCAGCACGTCCCCATCACGCAGCCACGGCGCGGCGGTCGCGATCAGCGCCGCCAGGTCGTCGCCCTCGGTCACGTCGCCGATGCCCAGCACCGGCAGGATCTCCAGTCTCACACCAGCTCCAACGCGGTCCGCACCATCTGCGCGGTCGCCGCCTCGTCGGTCATCCGCAGCGGCGCGGACCGGACCGCCACCCCCGGCACCGAGGTGCCCTCGTCCTCCGGCGCGACCAGCCAGCCGTCGAGCAGGCCGCCCTCGCTCCGTCCGCCGTAGAGCCGGCCCACCCCGGCGGCGCTGCACTCCACACCCAGCACCGACAGGCACCGGTCGGCCATGCCGCGCACCGGAGCGCCGCCGATGATCGGGGAGACCCCGACCACCCGGGCCGGACCCTGGGCGACCGCGTCGCGCAGCCCCGGCACGGCGAGCACCGGGGCGACGCTCACCACCGGGTTGCTCGGCGCGACCAGCACGACGTCCGCGCCGGCGATCGCCTCCAGCACCCCCGGCGCCGGCTTGGCGCTCTCCGCGCCGACGAAGACGAACCGGTGGGTGGGGATGTCCGCCCGGTAGCGCACCCACCACTCCTGGAAGTGGATCGCCCGCTGCCCCTCGTCGCCGTCGACCACCACGTGGGTCTCCAGCCGGTCGTCGGTGGCCGGCAGCAGGCGTACGCCGGGCTGCCAGCGGCTGGCCAGCGCCTCGGTCACCGCGGAGAGCGGGTACCCGGCGTTGAGCATGGTGGTCCGCACCAGGTGGGTGGCGATGTCCTTGTCGCCGAGCCCGAACCACGTCGGCTCCGCGCCGTACGCGGCCAGCTCCGCCTTGACCGTCCAGGTCTCACCGACCCGTCCCCAGCCGCGTTCCGGGTCGGCCCCGCCGCCCAGGGTGTACATGACGCTGTCCAGGTCCGGGCAGACCTTGAGCCCGTGCAGGAGCAGGTCGTCGCCGACGTTGACCACGGCGGTCACCTCGGCGCCCACCTCGCGGGCGTACGCCCGGACGCCGAGCAGGAACCGGGCGCCCCCGATCCCGCCGGTCAGAACCACAATCCGCATGACGTCCATCCTGGCGTACGCGACGCCTGCGGTCCGTCGGTGGCCCGGGAGACTAGGCTCACGTCGGCATCTGTCCGTTTCGCCCGAGGGAGAACTCGTGACCAGCCCCGCCGAGCCGGCGCCGAAAGACGCGACGCAGGCCCGCCAGCTCACCGGTCCACTGCGCGAACTCGCCGCGTTCGTGCTGCTCGGCGCGAACGCCGTGCTGCTCTTCGTCGGACTGATCCGGCTGCTCGCGCCGGCCTCGGAGTACAGCACCTTCTCGAGCCGGGCCGGCAGCACCTTCTTCTCGTTCGTCGGCATCGAGGCGACCGTGCTGCCGCTGCTGGCCGTGCTGCTCGCCACGCACGTCTCGCCGGTCCTGCCGCGGGCGAAGCAGATCACCCAGGTCGCGGTCGGCGAGTACGCCTTCGGCGCGCTCTTCGGCACGCTGACCTTCCTGATCTGGCTGGTCAACCGGCTGGCCGACGCGGAGCTGCTGGACGCCCTGCTCGGCCTGCTGACCCGGGCCGCCTGGTTCGCGCTCTTCGCCCTCGCCGCGTTCGTCGTCTACCGGGTCTGGCGGGCGTTCTATCACGTCCCCCGCCCCAAGCCCCAGCCCGGCGTGTACGGCCAGCCGCAGCCCGGTTGGCCGCAGCAGTCCGGCCAGGGCGGCTACCCCTCGGCCGGGTACCCGCCGCCGGGCCACCCCGGTGGGCACCCCGGCGCCGGCTACCCGTCCGCCGGTCAGCCCTCCGCCGGTTACCCGTCCGCCGGCCAGTACGGCCAGTACGGCCAGCCGGGCTCGTCCTCGGTCCCGCCGATCGGCGCCGCTCCGCAGTCCGCGCCGCCGTTCGGCACGCCGCAGTCCGCGCCGCCGTTCGCCGGCCCGAACACCGCTCCGCCGTTCGGCCAGCCGCCGTCGGCCGATCCGACCCAGACCATCCCGCGCCAGCCCGGGCGAGGTGGGTGGGGCCGGCCCGGGCCGCCCGGTGGCGAGGACGTCGACCGGACCCAGCGCTTCCACCGGGACGACCCGAACTCGCCACGCTGAGCCGAGCCGCCCGTCCACTGTCGTCGGGCGGGTCGGGTCGGGTCGGGTCGGGTCGGCGGAGCATCACCGTGGTGAGCGTGACACCTCAGCGGCATCGAGATGACTCTGAGGTGTCACGCTCGACGTGCTGCGCCCGGGACGCTTCCGCCGACAACCAGCCGGCGCAGGGTTGATCTCACACCGTGTTCCGTGCCCGTCCGGCCGTCCGAGCCAGCGCATAGGCTGAGCGGATGGCTGACCGCACCGATCCCGCCCCGACCGAGGCGAGCGTGCAGCGCGCGCTGCGCCGGGCGGCCACCGGCCGCGCGCTGGACGTCGCGGAGCGACCGCGCTGCTGGCGGCACGGGGGGCCGAGCTCGACGAACTGCTCCGCGTCGCCGGGGAGATCCGCGACGCCGGGCTGCGCGACGCCGGCCGGCCGGGCGTGGTGACGTACTCGAAGAAGGTCTTCATCCCGCTGACCCGGCTCTGCCGGGACCGCTGCCACTACTGCACCTTCGCCACCGTGCCGCACCGGCTGCCGGCCGCCTTCCTGGAACAGGACGAGGTGCTGGCGATCGCCCGGCAGGGCGCGGCGCTGGGCTGCAAGGAGGCCCTGTTCACCCTCGGTGACCGGCCGGAGGAGCGCTGGCCGGCGGCCCGCGAGTGGCTGGACGAGCGCGGGTACGACTCCACCCTGGACTACCTGCGTGCCTGCGCGGTGGCGGTGCTGGAGGAGACCGGCCTGCTGCCCCACCTCAACCCGGGCGTGCTGTCCTGGTCGGAGCTGCAACGGCTCAAGCCGGTCGCGCCGAGCATGGGGATGATGCTGGAGACCACGGCGACCCGGCTCTGGTCCGAGCCGGGTGGTCCGCACTTCGGCTCGCCCGACAAGGAACCCGCGGTGCGGCTGCGGGTGCTCGACGACGCCGGCCGGGTCGGGGTGCCGTTCACCACCGGCATCCTGATCGGTATCGGGGAGACCCCGGCCGAGCGGGTCGACGCCATCTTCGCGATCCGTCGGGCGCAGCGGGAGTACGGCCACCTCCAGGAGGTGATCGTGCAGAACTTCCGCGCCAAGCCGGACACGGCGATGCGCGGCATGCCCGACGCCGAGCTGCACGACCTGGCCGCCACGGTGGCGGTGGCCCGGCTGCTGCTCGGCCCCAGGGCCCGGATCCAGGCCCCGCCCAACCTGATCGAGGGCGAGTACGACCTGCTGCTGCGCGCCGGCATCGACGACTGGGGCGGGGTGTCGCCGCTGACCCCGGACCACGTCAACCCGGAGCGGCCCTGGCCGCAGCTCGACGAGCTGGCCCGGCACACCGAGAAGTCCGGCTTCACCCTGCGCGAGCGGCTGACGGTCTACCCCGAGTACGTCCGGGCCGCGACCCCTGGCTCGACCACCGGCTGCTGCCGCACGTCGGCGCGCTGGCCGACCCGGAGACGGGGCTCGCCGTCGAGTCCGCCCGGCCGGTGGGCCGGCCCTGGCAGGAGCCGGACGAGACGTACGGCGGGCGGACCGACCTGCACGTCACCATCGACACCACCGGGCGTACCGGGGACCGGCGGGGCGACTTCGACAGCGTCTACGGCGACTGGTCGGAGGTCGCCGGCAAGGTGACCGCGGGGCCGCCCCCGGCGGCGGTGACGCCGACGTACGGGCCGGGCTGCGGCTGGCCGCCGACGACCCGGCGGCGCTGCTGGAGCCTCGCCACGCCGACCTGGCGCTCGCGCTCTTCGGCGCGGACGGCCCGGCGCTGGGCGAGCTGTGCCGGCTCGCCGACGACGTCCGGCGTGCCGCCGTCGGCGACGACGTCACCTACGTGGTCAACCGCAACATCAACTTCAGCAACGTCTGCTACGTGGGCTGCCGGTTCTGCGCCTTCGCCCAGCGGGAGCGGGACGCCGACGCGTTCCGGCTCTCGGTGGAGCAGGTCGCCGACCGGGCCGAGGAGGCCTGGGCGGCCGGGGCCACCGAGGTCTGCCTCCAGGGCGGGATCGACCCGAAGATGCCGGTGACCGGCTACGCCGACCTGGTCCGGGCGATCAAGGCACGGGTGCCGGGGATGCACGTGCACGCCTTCTCCCCGATGGAGATCGTCACCGCCGCCGCCAAGGCCGGCGTGCCGGTGCGGGAGTGGCTGACCCGGCTGCGCGAGGCCGGGCTGGACACCATCCCGGGCACCGCCGCGGAGATCCTCGACGACGACGTGCGCTGGGTGCTCACCAAGGGCAAGCTGCCGGCCGCCGCCTGGGTCGACGTGGTCAGCACGGCCCACGAGCTGGGCATCCGGTCCAGCTCCACGATGATGTACGGCCACGTGGACCACCCCGGGCAGTGGCTGGCGCACTTCCGGGTGCTGGCCGGGGTGCAGGACCGCACCGGCGGGTTCACCGAGTTCGTGGCGCTGCCGTTCGTGCACACCAACGCGCCGATCTACCTCGCCGGCATCGCCCGGCCGGGGCCCACCTGGCGGGAGAACCGGGTGGTGCACGCGATGGCCCGGCTGCTGCTGCACGGCCGGATCAACAACATCCAGTGCTCCTGGGTCAAGCTGGGCGACGCCGGCACGGTGGCGATGCTCCAGGGCGGCTGCAACGACCTGGGCGGCACGCTGATGGAGGAGACGATCTCCCGGATGGCCGGCTCCGGCAACGGTTCGGCGCGTACCGAGGAGCAGTTGCGGGCCATCGCGGCGGCCGCCGGACGACCGGCGCGCAAGCGGACGACCGCGTACGGTCACCACCCCGCGTAGCGTCGAACCTTTCCCCGACACCGGCCGTACCACTGGACGCCGGCGGCGGTTGAGGCGAGGGCCGCCGTCGGCAGCCCCTCGCGAGCCACCGCGGGCGCGTACGCGCCGCCGGAGGAAAGGTTCCCCATGACGAGTGACGAGCGGAAGCGGCCCTGGCCGCGACTGACCCGCCGGCAGACGTTGACCGCTGCGGCGAGCGCCACGCTGGGCGCCGCCGCCCTCACCGTGCCGGGCCTGTCGGCCGCGCAGAACGCCCCGTCGGCCGCCGGCGCGAAGGACGACCCGATCGTGGTCCACCTGCGTGACGCCGCCACCGGGACGATGGACGTCTTCGTCGGCACGTCCCGGATCGAGGTACGCGACCGCGGGCTGGCGGACCGGTTGCGGCGCGCCGCCGGGCGGCGCTGATGTCCTCTCACCGCGAAGCACCGGAGATAAGCAAGGACCCGGTCGCCGACAGCTCCGACCTGTACGCGTTCGTCAGCCCCGACCGGCCCGACTCGGTGACGCTGATCGCCAACTACGTGCCGTTGCAGCTCCCCTCCGGCGGACCGAACTTCTTCGAGTTCGGCGACGACGTGCGGTACGAGATTCACATCGACAACGACGGTGACGGCCGTCCCGACGTGACCTACCGGTTCGAATTCAGCACCGAGATCACGAATCCGAACAGCTTTCTCTACAACACCGGTCCGATCGAGTCGTTGGACAGCGAGAACTGGAATCGGCGCCAGTTCTACAAGCTGACCCGGGTGGCCGACGGCCGGGAGCACGTGCTCGCGCACAAGCTGCCCTGCCCGCCGTGCAACGTCGGCCCGCTCTCCACCCCGAACTACGCCCAGCTGGCCCGCCAGGCGACGTACAGCCTCTCCACCGGGGAGCGGGTCTTCGCCGGGCAGCGCGCGGACGGCTTCTTCGTCGACCTCGGCGCCATCTTCGACCTGGGTACGCTGCGGCCGTTCCAGCAGTTGCACGTCGCCGGCAAGAAGCTGTTCAAGACCGAGGGCGAGCCGGTCAACGCCGTGGACCGGATGAACGTGCACAGCATCGCGGTGCAGGTGCCGCTGAGCAAGGTGCGCCGCAAGGCCAACCGGTACGCTCCCGCCGACCGCGCCTCGGTGATCGGCGTGTGGACGTCGGCCTCGCGGCAGCAGGTGCGGGTGCTCGGCGACCGGGCCGCCGCGGACACCGCCACCGGCCCGTGGACCCAGGTGTCCCGGCTGGGCAACCCGCTGTTCAACGAGGTCATCGTGCCGATGTCCAAGAAGGACCTGTGGAACACCCTGCCGCCGTCGGAGGACAAGCGGTTCGCCCGCTTCGTCGAGCAGCCGGAGTTGGCCGCCCTGCTGCCGGCCCTCTATCCGGGCGTCTTCCCTCGGCTGGACGCGCTGAACAAGGCCAAGAAGCCCCGGGCGGACCTGGCGGCGATCCTGCTCACCGGCATCCCGGCCGGGCTGATCGACGGCTTCACCAACAACACCGGCGACGTGCAGGCCGACATGCTGCGGCTGAACACCGCGATCAAGCCGACCGCCAAGCCGGACCGGTTCGGCGTGCTCGGCGGCGACCTGGCCGGCTTCCCCAACGGCCGGCGGGTCGGCGACGACGTGGTGAGCATCGCGCTGCGGGCCATCGCCGGGGTCACCGTGCCGCTGGTGGACAAGGCCTTCACCCCCGACGCCGCGGCCGGCGCCGTCACCCCGGGGCTGAGCGCCGCCGACGTGACCGCGCCCTTCCTGGCCGGCTTCCCCTTCCTCGGCACGCCGTACGACGGGTTCAACAACCCGCCGGTGGCGAAGTCCTGAGCGGAGGGAGGACGTCATGCACGGGCACGACCACCGGTACGGGCCGACGGAGAGCGGCACCGTCCTGCTCGACCTGGGCGCGGACACCGGCGCGCTGATCGTCCACACCGGCCGTCGACAGCACGGGCGGGAGATCGAGATCAGCCGGGCCGACCAGCCCGACGGGCCGCGTACCCACTCGGCCGTGCGGGAACGGGTCGTCCGGGACGGGGTGTTCCACAGTGCCGTGTACCCGGACCTGCCGGCCGGTCGTTATACCGTCTGGTGGGACGAGCGGACGCCCGCCGGCGCGATCTCCGTCACCGGCGGCGCCGTCGCCGAGTTCGTCTGGCCGAGCAGCGCTCCGCCGGGGGTGAGCTGATCACCGCACCGCGTCCGAGCCGTCGCGCCCCGTCCACATCGTGGACGGGGCGCTGTCGGCAATTCCGGCTCGACGGGCGGCCGTGGCCGAACCGCGTTAACCTGTGCCCCACCAAGAACTCGATCTTGATGGCTGGTCCACCGGAGCCTCCGCCGGCGTGCCCCGGCGGCGTCCACGATGGGCACGCCACGGCAGAAATCTCGGGCAACTCGCCGGAGAGGGCGTTACTCGGCCGGGGTCTGAATCGATAGGGCAGGTTGCGAGGCGGGCGACCGAAGTGGTCGCTCGAACGGTGTCGGGAGGGCGACTCCATTATCAAGTTCAGCTTGACGGCGCACGCATTACACGCGTGTAATTTGAATGGGGTTGTTCGCACGGAACGCAACAAATGGGGACCGTACGGACAAGCACGCCTTTCGCGTGGGGGGTTGCAGCGGCGATGACGCCGGTGCGCGACAAGGAGGCATCTGATGGACGGCCAGCTTGAGGTGGCCGACCTGCTCGGAAACGCGCCGGAGTGGCAGGAGCGGGCGCTGTGCTCGCAGACCGATCCGGAAGCGTTCTTTCCCGAGAAGGGCGGCTCGACCCGCGAGGCGAAGCGGATCTGCTCGCGGTGCGAGGTCAAGACGGAATGCCTCGAATACGCTCTCGGTCACGACGAGCGGTTCGGGATCTGGGGCGGGCTCTCCGAGCGGGAGCGGCGCAAGCTCAAGCGGCGGGCCGCCTGAGCTGACGTGTGGGGCCGGGGCGGTGGGGGCCGCCCGGCTCACGCCCGGGTCGGTGCCGCGGGGGCGCCCGACCGAGGGGGTCAGGCCAGTTCATCCGGGTCGACCCCGAGCAGGTTCGCCACCTGCTCGATGATCACGTCGTGCACCAGGTCGGCCAGGTCCTCGCGGTCCATCGCGCGGAACTCCAGCGGCCGGCGGTAGAGCACGATGCGGGGCGGCACCTCCTGCCGGCCGGGTCGCCCCGGCAGCAGGCGGGCCAGCGGCACCTCGCCGTCCTCGAGCACGTCCGAGTCGTAGACGTTCAGGTCCGGCGGGACGTCCTCGACGGCGAACTCGACGCCGGCCAGCTCCTTGGCGAAGCGGCGCTCCAGCGTCTCGACGGTGTCCAGCACCAGGTCGTCGAAGACCTCGGCCTTGGTGCGGGACAGCGGGACGGTCGCCGGCACCAGTCGCCCCCGCAGGCCACGACCGTGGCGGTCGCGGTGGGTGCGCCGGCCGGAGCCGGGGCGGCGGTGTTCCGGGCTCGTCATGAGGCACAGGGTAGCTCCCGGGCCGGCCTGGCCTGCGGCAGCGCCGCACTCCTGGCGCGGCGGGCCGAGCGGGCGCGAATTGTGATCACCGTGACGGGCGTGTCGCAACGCGAACCGGTGCGCCGGACCCGGTAATGGAGATACCCTGCCGCCGTGAGGTCACCACGGCGCTGCTCCCGTAACGGCTGCCCCCGGCAAGCGGTCGCCACATTGACCTATGTCTACAACGAGTCGACCGCGGTGGTGGGCCCGTTGGCGGCCTTCGCCGAGCCGCACACGTACGACCTCTGTGAGCCGCACGCCCGGAGCCTGACCGCGCCGCGGGGCTGGGACGTGGTCCGGCACGAGGGCGAGTTCGAGCCGCCGCCGCCCACCACCGACGACCTGGTGGCCCTGGCCGAGGCCGTCCGCGAGGCCGCCCGCCCGGTGGCCCCCCCTCCCCCCACACCGGCCGCCGAGGCCACCTCCGCGTAATCCCCCCCCAACCACTAACCCCCACCGGCCCCCCCCGGCCCTTGGGTTATCATGAAGTTTGTTTGCCACGACACGCCGAGGCGGATGGCAACAACTCCATGATCAACGGGGTCGGGGCGGGGTGGGGCGCCGGGAGGGTCAGTGGCCGAGGAGGCTGGAGAAGGCGGCGGCGCGGCGGGAGGGGCGACCCTTGCGGGCCTCGGCCGCGTCGGCGGAGAACATCACCTTCAGGCCGGCGTTGACCGCCAGCCAGCGCAGGGGCTCCGGTTCCCACTTCGGGGAGCGGTGGTTGACCCAGGGGAGCGTCGTCAGGCCGCTGTCCACGCCGCGGATCAGGTCGGCGAGGGTACGGCCGGCCAGGTTGCTGGTGCCCACCCCGTCGCCGACGTAACCGCCCGCCCAGCCGAGACCGGTCGCCCGGTCCAGCCCGACGGAGGCGGACCAGTCCCGGGCCACCCCCAGCGGGCCGCCCCAGGTGTGGCTGACCGGCACCTCGGGGCCGAGCACGGGGAAGAGTTCGCCCAGCACCCGGCGCAGCGCGCGGAAGACCGCCGGCTCCCGGTCGTACGCGGGGGAGACCCGGGAGCCGAAGTGGTAAGGCGCGCCCCGCCCGCCGAAGGCCAACCGGCCGTCGGCGGTGCGCTGGCCGTAGATGATGACGTGCCGGTGGTCGGAGAACGTCTCCCGCTCGGCCAGCCCGATCCGGTCCCAGGTCTGCGCGGGCAGCGGCTCGGTGGCCACCATCAGCGAGTAGACCGGGGCGATGGCGCGCCGCTGCCCGGGCAGCCCCGGCGTGTACCCCTCGGTGGCCCGCACCACCACCGGCGCCCGGACCGTGCCGTGCGCGGTCACCGCCGCGCCGGCCCGGATGACGGTGACCTGGGTGCGCTCGTGGATCGTGACGCCGCGCCGTTCCACCGCCCGGGCCAGCCCACGGACCAGCTTCGCCGGGTGCACCACCGCGCAGTGCGGGGTGTACGTCGCGCCGAGCACCCCCTCGGCGGCGCACCGGGCGGATGCCTCGGCGGCGTCGAGCAGCACCAGGTCGTCGGGATCGAGACCGTGCTCGCGGGCCGTGGCCAGCTCGGCCCGGGCCCGGCCGAGCTGGGCCTGCGACCGGGCCAGCACCACCGTCCCGCCCTGGTGCCAGTCGCAGTCGATGCCCTCGGCGGCGAGCACCCGGCCGACCTCGCGCACGGTCTCCTGCATCGCCCGCTGCATGGCCAGTGCCCGGTCCCGGCCGTGCCGACGGGCCAGCGCGGGCAGCGAGGTGGGGAAGAGCGCGGAGCACCAGCCGCCGTTGCGCCCCGAGGCGCCGTACCCGGCGATCTCGGCCTCCAGCACGGTGATCCGCAGCGACGGGTCGGCGGTCGCGAGGTGGTACGCCGTCCACAGCCCGGTGTAGCCGGCCCCGACGATCACCACGTCGGCGTCGGTGTCGCCGGGCAGCGCCGGGCGCGGGTCCAGCGCCTCGTCCACGGTGGACAGCCAGTGGGACAGCTCCTGGTAGCGCATCACCACTCCGGTGGGGGCAGGTCGTGGCGCAGCCGGGGGTCGGGCTGCGGGGTGCCGAGCGTCTCCACCACCGGCACCACCCCGGCCCAGACCGGCCGGTCGAGGTCGTCGTCGGGGTCGTCGGGCGGGCCGTCGCTGACCTTCACCGAGCACTCGTCCAGCGGCAGGGCGAGCACCAGCGTGGCGGCCAGCTCCTTCGCCGACGGGGGCCGGATCGCCGCCCAGCGGCCGGGCAGCAGGTGCTCGGAGAGGCGTTCCAGGGCGGCCAGCCGGTCGTCGCCGTCGACCACGCTCAGCTCGCCGAGCACCATGGCGCACCGGTAGTTCATCGAGGAGGCGAAGGCGCTGCGGGCCAGCACGAGACCGTCGAGCAGGGTCACCGTCAGGCAGGCCGGCGCGCCCGCCGCGAGGTGCCGGAACAGTCGGCTGCCGGTGGAGCCGTGCAGCAGCACCCGCTCGCCGTCGCGGGCGTAGGCCACCGGCAGCGCGTACGGCTGACGCCCGTCGGCGATGGCCAGGTGGCCGACCCGGCCGGCGTCGAGGACGGCGTACAGGGTGGCCCGGTCGTGGACGGCGAGTTCGGGCAGCCGGCGTACCCGGGTGCGGTCGGTGCCGCCGACGGCCTCGCTGCCCCCGGTCCCGCCGGTGCGGGGCCGTTCCCGGTGTCCCGGGAACCGGCCCCGTCCAGCCCGGACCCGCCGCTCAGAGGCGGTTCCATGCCTCGGTCAGCACGGCGCGCAGGATCTGCTCGATCTCGTCGAACTGCTGCTGATCGGCGATCAGCGGCGGGGCGAGCTGCACCACGGGGTCGCCCCGGTCGTCGGCGCGGCAGTAGAGCCCGGCCTGGAAGAGCGCGGTGGAGAGGTAGCCGCGCAGCAGCCGCTCGGACTCGGCCTCGTCGAACGTTTCCCGGGTCGCCTTGTCCTTGACCAGCTCGATGCCGTAGAAGTAGCCGTCGCCCCGGACGTCGCCCACGATGGGCAGGTCGTTGAGCTTCTCCAGGGTGGACCGGAAGGCGCCCTCGTTGGCCCGGACGTGCCCGATGAGGTCCTCGCGGGCGAAGACCTCCAGGTTGGCCAGGGCCACCGCGCAGGAGACCGGGTGGCCACCGAAGGTCACGCCGTGGGCGAACATGCCGGTCTCGGTGAGGAACGGCTCCATCAGCCGCTCGCTGGCGATCATCGCGCCGAGCGGGGCGTACCCGGAGGTGATGCCCTTGGCGGTGGTGATGATGTCGGGCTGGTAGCCGTAGCGGACGGCGCCGAAGTACTCGCCGAGCCGGCCCCAGGAGCAGATCACCTCGTCGGAGACGAGCAGCACGTCGTACTCGTCGCAGATCTCCCGGACCCGTTCGAAGTAGCCGGGCGGCGGCGGGAAGCAGCCGCCGGAGTTCTGCACCGGCTCCAGGAAGACCGCGGCGACGGTGTCCGGCCCCTCGCGCTCGATGGCGCGGCGGATCTCCTCGGCGGCCCAGCGGCCGAACGCCTCGGGCGAGTCGCCGTGCTCGGGGGCGCGGTAGAAGTTGGTGTTCGGCACCTTGATGCCCCCGGGCACCAGGGGCTCGAAGTCGCTCTTGATGCCGGGCAGGCCGGTGATCGACAGCGCGCCCATCGAGGTGCCGTGGTAGGCGATGTAGCGGCTGACCACCTTGTGCTTGTTCGGCTGGCCGGTGCGCTTGAAGTACGCCCGGGCCAGCTTCCACGCCGCCTCGACGGCCTCGGAGCCGCCGGTGGTGAAGAAGACCCGGTTCAGGTCGCCCGGGGTGAGCGAGGCGATCTTCTCCGCCAGCTCGACGGCCTTGGGGTGGGCGTACGACCAGAGCGGGAAGTAGGCCAGCTCGCCGGCCTGCTTGGCGGCCGCCTCGGCCAGCTCGGTACGCCCGTGACCGGCGTTGACGACGAAGAGCCCGGCGAGTCCGTCCAGGTACCGGCGGCCCTGGGAGTCCCAGACGTACGCGCCCTCGCCGCGGACGATGGTCGGCACCTCGCCGGCGGAGTAGCTGGCCATCCGGGTGAAGTGCATCCAGAGGTGGTCGGTGGCGTTGGCCATGTCAGCCCCATAGCGTCTCGGGCCGGTCCAAGGGGTGACGCCGGCCGCTCTGCCCACGGTTATCGCACAGTCCGAGGGCCCGAGGCAAGTGGGATCGGCAGTCAATCGTCGTTGAAGCAACGAATTCTGCGACCGACCGTGGTTGTCGCTACGGAATCCGTACGGGCCTACGAGTTGATCAGGCCGTACCCCAGCTGTAGGTCTGCTTGCGCAGCTTGAGGTAGACGAACGCCTCGGTCGCCAGCACCCCGGGGACGGCGCGCAGCTTCTGCAGGATCTCCAGCAGGTGGGCGTCGTTGCGGCAGACCACCTCGGCCAGCAGGTCGAACGAGCCGGCGGTGATCACCACGTAGTCGATCTCCTCGAACTCGGCGAGCCGGTCGGCCACCGTCTCCAGGTCACCGTCGGTACGCAGGCCGATCATGGCCTGGCGGGGAAACCCGAGCTGGAGCGGGTCGGTGACGGCGACGATCTGCATCACCCCGGCGTCGAGCAGCCGCTGCACCCGCTGCCGCACCGCCGCCTCGGAGAGCCCGACGGCCTTGCCGATGGTCGCGTACGGCCGGCGGCCGTCCTCCTGGAGCTGCTCGATGATCTGCTTCGCCACGTCGTCGAGCAGAGCGTGGCTGGCACCCTCACGGACCGCCACCCGCCGCCCGCCGTTGCCGTTCTCCTGCTGCCGGTTCGTCATCGACCACTCCCCATGTCCGTTCCCCCGGGTGAGCCTAGTGCCACCGGGCAGTGTGGCGTAATTCGTCGTCCATTGCTATTCCCGCAACGGAATCCCTTGTGGGGTCGGTCACCTCATGTCAGGATCAGTCGTCCCAGGCACCTGACCCCTCCCGCCGGCGCGTCACCCCCGTCCCCGTCGCCGACGGACGACCCCCTAGGAGTCGTCACATGCGAACTCCCCTGAAGCCCTTCACCCGGCGTGGACTGCTCACCGGCACCCTCTCCTCGGCCGCCCTGCTCGCCGCGGGCGGCGCGCTCGCCGGCTGCGGCACCAAGGCCGCGACCCAGACCGAGGAGGGCTGCAAGAGCGAGGACCTCTCCGCGACGGAGAAGAAGCTCGCCTTCGCCAACTGGCCGCAGTACATGGACGTGGACGAGAAGGACGAGTCGAAGCGGCCCAGCCTCGACGCGTTCGTCCAGAAGACCGGCATCCAGGTCACCTACACCGAGGACATTAACGACAACAACGAGTTCTTCGGCAAGGTGCAGAACCAGCTCGCGAGCTGCCAGAGCACCGACCGGGACATCATCGTCCTCACCGACTGGATGGCCGCCCGGATGATCCGGCTCGGCTGGATCCAGAAGCTCGACCCGGCGAAGATCCCGAACGTGGCGGCCAACCTGCTGCCGTCGTTGATCAACCGGTCCTTCGACCCGGACAACCGGATCGCCGTTCCGTGGCAGTCCGGCCTGGCCGGCCTGGCCTACAACGGCAACGTCACCAAGGAGCTCCGCACCGTCGACGAGCTGCTGACCCGCCCCGACCTGAAGGGCAAGGTGACCGCGCTGTCCGAGATGCGGGACACCATGGGTCTGCTGCTGCAGTCCAACGGGCACGACCCGGCCAACTTCACCGGGGCCCAGTTCGACGACGCGCTCAACAAGCTCAAGAAGGCCGTCGACTCCGGGCAGATCCGCAAGTTCACCGGCAACGACTACGCCCCGGACCTCGCCAAGGGCGACATCGCCGCCTGCATCGGCTGGTCCGGTGACGTCATCCAGCTCACCGGCGAGGACGAGAAGATCAAGTTCGTCTCGCCCGATTCCGGCGTGATGCTGTTCAGCGACAACATGATGGTGCCGAACAAGGCCGCCCACAAGGCGAACGCCGAAGCGCTGATCAACTACTACTACGAGCCGGCCGTCGCGGCGCAGCTCGCCGCGTACGTCAACTACATCTGCCCGGTCAAGGGCGCGCAGGCCGAGATGGAGAAGATCGACCCGGAGCTGGCGGCCAACCCGCTGATCTTCCCGGACGAGGCTCTCCTGTCGAAGTCCAAGGTGTTCATGGCCTTGGACGAGAAGCAGGAGAAGGAGTACGAAACGAAGTTCCAGCAGGTCATCGGGGCGTGAGGACGATGGGACACGAGTCACCGGCCGGCGACCTGAGGCTGGCCAACCTCACCAAGCGGTTCGGCGTCTTCACCGCGGTGGACGACCTCAGCCTGACCATCCCGCAGGGCTCGTTCTTCGCCCTGCTCGGGGCGTCCGGCTGCGGCAAGACCACCACCCTGCGGATGATCGCCGGACTGGAGGAACCGACCAGCGGGCAGGTGCTGCTCGGCGACCGGGACATCGCCCGGTTGCGGCCGTACAAGCGGCCGGTGAACACCGTGTTCCAGAGCTACGCGCTCTTCCCGCACCTGAACATCTTCGAGAACGTGGCGTTCGGGCTGCGCCGGCGCGGCATCCGCTCGGTCGACGACGAGGTCATGCGGATGCTGTCGCTGGTGCAGCTCGACGACTACGGCAGCCGGCGCCCCGCGCAGCTCTCCGGCGGGCAGCAGCAGCGGGTCGCCCTGGCCCGCGCGCTGATCAACCGCCCGCAGGTGCTGCTGCTCGACGAGCCGCTGGGCGCGCTCGACCTGAAGCTGCGGCGGCAGATGCAGATCGAGCTGAAGCGGATCCAGACCGAGGTCGGGATCACCTTCGTGCACGTCACCCACGACCAGGAAGAGGCCATGACCATGGCCGACACGGTCGCGGTGATGAACGCGGGCCGGATCGAGCAGCTCGGCGCTCCGGCCGACATCTACGAGTTCCCGGCCACCGCGTTCGTGGCGAACTTCCTCGGCCAGTCCAACCTGCTCGCCGCCGAGGCCGCGGGCACCACCGGCACCGAGGTGCCGGTCACCGCCCACGGCGCCCGCTTCTCGGTGCCCGCCGACCGCGCCCGCGCCGACCGGGGCGCGGTCTACCTGGGGGTACGCCCGGAGAAGCTGCACCTGGTCGGCTCCGCCGACCAGGTGCCCGACGGACACCAGCACCTCGAGGGTGTGGTCACCGACGCTTCCTACGTGGGCGTCAGCACCCAGTACCTCGTCCGCACCGGCTGGGGGAGCGAGATCTCCGCGTTCGCGGCGAACAGCGGCGCCGGCGGCCAGTTGCCGGTCGGCAGCCGGGTGGTGGCGCACTGGCACCCCCGGCACGCCTTCCTGCTGCCCCGCGAGCCGGGCCAGGACGACCGCACCACCCCGCTGCTCGACGAGCCGGTGGGTGCGGCCTCATGACCGCGTTGGCCCACGTACCGACCCCGTCGGGGCAGGCGGCCGCCGCGCCGCCACCGCCCCGGCGGGGGCGGCACCGGCTGCTGCCGTACCTGCTGCTGCTGCCCGGCGCGGCCTGGCTCTTCGTCTTCTTCGGCCTGCCCCTGCTGCAACTGGCCGCGGCCAGCCTCTACGACCCCAGCGGCTCGCTCTCCACCGGGTACGCGCTGACCTGGGCGTTCGGCAACTACCCGGACGCGTTGCAGGCGTACTGGCCGCAGTTCGCCCGCTCGTTCGGCTACGCCGGGATCGCGCTGGTGCTGGCCCTGCTGATGGGCTACCCGCTGGCGTACGCGATCGCGCAGAAGGCCGGCCGGTGGAAGAACCTGCTGCTGGTCTGCGTGGTCGCCCCGATGTTCACCAGCTTCCTGGTGCGCACCCTGGCCTGGAAGACCATCCTGTCGGACAACGGCGCGCTGGTGGGTCTGCTGCGCGACCTGCACCTGCTCGCGCCTGACGGCCGGCTGCTCGCCACCCCGGTCGCGGTGATCCTCGGCCTGACCTACAACTTCCTGCCGTTCCTGGTGCTGCCGCTGTACGCCAGCCTGGAGCGGCTGGACTACCGGCTGCTGGAGGCGGCGAGCGACCTGTACGCCAGCCCGGTGCAGGCGTTCCGCCGGGTCACCCTGCCGCTGTCGATGCCCGGCCTGATCGCCGGCACGCTGCTCTTCTTCATCCCGGCCACCGGCGACTACATCAACGCGGAACTGCTCGGCACCCCGAACGAATACATGATCGGCAACGTCATCGACTCGGCGTTCCTGGTCCGGCTGGACTACCCGCAGGGTGCGGCGCTGTCGTTCCTGCTGATGGCCGCGATCCTCGCGGTGGTCTTCGTCTACCTGCGCCGCGCCGGCACCGATGAGGTGGTGTGAATGAGGCTGTCCCGTTGGCTGGCCGGCCGCTGGGTGATGGTCGTGGCCCTGCTGGTGCTCGGCTACCTGTCCTTGCCGATCCTGGTGGTGGCCGGCCTCTCCTTCAACCGCCCGTCCAGCCGGCTGTCGTACGACTTCCACGAGTTCACCCTGGACAACTGGCGGCAGCCCTGCGCCACGGCGGAGATGTGCGACGCGGTGGTCCGCAGTGTGCAGATCGGCTTCATCGCCACCGTCGTCGCCACCGTGATCGGCACCCTGATGGCGTTCGCCCTGGTCCGGCACCGGTTCCGCGGCCGGACCGGGATCAACCTGCTGATCTTCCTGCCGATGGCCACCCCGGAGCTGGTGATGGGCACCTCGCTGCTCGCCCTCTTCGTCTCCGCCGGCGTGCCGCAGGGCTTCTGGACCATCGTCATCGCGCACGTCATGTTCTGCGTGTCGTTCGTGGTGGTGACGGTCAAGGCGCGGCTGGCCGGGATGGACCGGCGGCTGGAGGAGGCCGCGATGGACCTCTACGCCAGCGAGTGGCAGACGTTCCGGCGGATCACCCTGCCGCTGGTGCTGCCCGGCATCGTGGCCGCCGCGCTGCTCGCCTTCTCGCTCAGCTTCGACGACTTCATCATCACGAACTTCAACGCCGGCACCACGGTCACCTTCCCGATGTACGTCTGGGGCGCCGCCCAGCGGGGCATCCCGCCGCAGGTCAACGTGATCGGCACGGCGATGTTCGTGATCGCGCTGCTGCTGGTCGGGGCCAGCTCGCTGCGCGAGACGCTGGGCCCGGCGCAGCCAACTCACGGCCGCCCCGGCGGCCGGCCGACGGGCGAAGAGCCCGTGATGATCCTCCCGCATACCGGCCGGCGCTCGCCGAGGCGGCGCCCGTGCCCTACTGGCTCGACCGCCCGGAACGGCCCGACCCGCTGCCGCCGCTGCACGGTACGCACACCGCCGACCTGCTGGTCGTCGGCGGCGGCTACAGCGGCCTGTGGGCGGCGCTGCTTGCCAAGCGCGACGATCCGACGCGGGACGTGCTGCTGGTCGAGGCGGGCACCTGCGGCTGGGCGGCGTCCGGGCGCAACGGCGGGTTCTGCGCCGCCTCGCTGACCCACGGGCTGGCCAACGGGGTGGACCGGTTCCCCGGCGAGATCGACGAGCTGGAGCGGCTCGGCCGGGAGAACCTGGCCGCGATCGCGGCGACCGTCGAGGCGTACGGGATCGACTGCGACTTCGAGCGCACCGGCGAGCTGGCGGTGGCGGTCGAGCCGTACCAGCTCGCCGGGCTGGCCGAGGACGCCGAGCTGGCCCGCCGGTACGGCCACGACGTGCGGCTGCTCGACCGCGACGAGGTGCGCGCCGAGGTGAACTCGCCGACGTACCTCGGTGGGCTGTGGGACGCCGACCGGGTGGCCATGCTCGACCCGGCGAAGCTGGCCTGGGGCCTGCGCCGGGCCTGCCTCGACGAGGGGGTGCGGATCCACGAGCACACCCGGGT
>NZ_JAEVHN010000056.1:0-18804 GCF_016803375.1 Micromonospora sp. 4G55 | reverse complement strand
GGCCGCCAACTCCCGCTTCAGCAGCAGGTAGGCGGCCCGCTGGTCCGGGTCGGCGCGCAGGTGGTCCCGCATCAGCAGGGCGTACCGCCAGCCGGGCGAGTCGACCACCCGCAGGTGCAGGTAGGCCGGGCGCCCCGGGTCGGCGCTGCCGTGGAACCGCTTGGCCCACCGCCCGCTGCCGGCCGGGCGGGGGCTGTCCCACCAGTCGCCGGGCAGCCGCGGGAAGCCGGCCCGGGCGAGCCGCTCGGCGAGCGGCCCGTCCGCCTCGTCGAGCGACGACACGGTCACCTGGATGTCGATCACGTCCTTGGCGGCCAGGCCGGGGACGGCGGTCGAGCCGATGTGGTCCACCCGCAGGTTCGCCGGGGCGACGGCGTGCCGGATCCGGGCGGCCAGCCGGGCGTACTGCTGGGGCCAGGTCGGGTCCGGCTCGGTCAGCACGACCCGCTCCGGGCGGGCCACCCGGCCCGCACGCACGTTGCGCTCGTAGGGCAGCAACCGGTCCCGCCAGAGGGCGTCCACGGCGGCGTGCAGTTCATCGAGGGTGCCGTCGTTGCTGAACACCACGTCCGCCGCCGCGCGCCGGCGGGCGTCGTCGGCCTGCGCCGCGATCCGCCGCTCCGCCTCCGCGCGGGGCATCCCCCGGTCGCGTTCCAGTCGCTCCAGCCGGGTGGCGACGGCCGTCTGCACCACGACCACCAGGTGGTACGTCGGCGCGAGCCCCACCTCGACCAGCAGCGGCACGTCGTTGACCACCACCGCGTCCGAGGGCGCGGCGGCGGCCAGTTCGGCGGTACGTGCCCGCACCCGGGGATGGGTGATCGCCTCCAGCCGGCGGCGGGCCACCTCGTCGCCGAAGACCACCGCGCCCAGCGCCGCCCGGTCCAGCGCACCGTCGGCGTCGAGCACCCGGTCGCCGAAGGCGGCGACGATCTCCGCCAGCCCCTCGGAGCCCGGGGCGACCACCTCGCGGGCGATCCGATCCGCGTCGATGACCACCGCACCCCGCTCGGCCAGGCGGGCCGACACGGCGCTCTTGCCGGAGCCGATCCCTCCGGTCAGTCCCACCATCAGCACCGGGCCAGTCAACCGGATCACCGCCGCCACTACAAACCGCCCCGGCCGGGGGCGGCGATGTCCGCCGTTCGCGGCGTGTGGCGGTGTCCGGGCCGCGGAAAACCGCCACACGCCGCAACGGAGTGGATCAAGTCGCCCCTGGCGGCAACAGGCCGGGCACGGCGTGGCCGAGCTTCGCCGCGCACGGCCAGGCGCACGGCCAGGCGCGGCCAGGCGAGGCACCGCGTGAGCGGTGAGGGGGAACAGTCCGGAGACGCGCGAGGGCCCCGCCCCCGACGAACCGGTGGCTACCGGATCGCGGGAACGGGGCCCGTCGTCGTCAGTGACGGCTCCAGGTCACTGCGCGGCGTCAGCCGCGCCGAGCTGGAGTTGTCACAGGATCACTTGCCGCCGGCGAGCTTCTCCCGCAGAGCGGCGAGCGCCTCGTCGGTGGCCAGGGTGCCGGCCGCTCCTCGGCCTGACGGCTCGGAGCCGTGCTGGTCGTGGTGGTGGTGCCACCGGTGACGGCCGGAGCCGGGTTGGCAGCGGCCTCGGCGTCGGCCGCGCGAGAGGTCTGCACCTGCTTGGTGTGGGCCTCCCAGCGCTGACGCGCCTCGGCGTACTGGTTCTCCCAGGTCTCGCGCTGCTTGTCGTACCCCTCGAGCCACTCGCCCGTCTCCGGGTCGAAGCCCTCCGGGTAGATGTAGTTGCCCTCGGCGTCGTACGTCGCGGCCATGCCGTAGAGGGTCGGGTCGAAGTGCTCCTCGCCCTCGACGAAGCCCTCGTTGGCCTGCTTGAGCGACAGCGAGATGCGGCGGCGCTCCAGGTCGATGTCGATGACCTTGACCATGACCTCGGAGCCGACCTGCACGACCTGCTCCGGGATCTCCACGTGGCGCTCGGCCAGCTCGGAGATGTGGACCAGGCCCTCGATGCCGTCGTCCACCCGGACGAAGGCGCCGAACGGCACCAGCTTGGTGACCTTACCCGGCACGATCTGCTGGATCGCGTGGGTGCGGGCGAACTGCCGCCACGGGTCCTCCTGGGTCGCCTTCAGCGACAGCGAGACCCGCTCGCGGTCCAGGTCGACGTCCAGGACCTCGACCTCGACCTCCTGGCCCACCTCGACGACCTCGGACGGGTGGTCGATGTGCTTCCAGGACAGCTCGGAGACGTGCACCAGGCCGTCCACGCCGCCCAGGTCGACGAACGCGCCGAAGTTGACGATCGAAGAGACGACGCCCTTGCGGACCTGCCCCTTCTGCAGCTTGTTGAGGAACTCGGTGCGCACCTCGGACTGCGTCTGCTCCAGCCAGGCACGGCGGGACAGGACCACGTTGTTGCGGTTCTTGTCCAGCTCGATGATCTTGGCTTCGAGCTCGCGGCCGACGTACGGCTGCAGGTCGCGCACCCGCCGCATCTCGACCAGGGAGGCGGGCAGGAAGCCGCGCAGCCCGATGTCGAGGATGAGGCCACCCTTGACCACCTCGATGACCGAACCGCGGACGACGCCGTCCTCGTCCTTGATCTTTTCGATCGTGCCCCAGGCCCGCTCGTACTGCGCCCGCTTCTTGGAGAGGATCAGACGACCCTCCTTGTCCTCCTTCTGGAGGACCAGGGCCTCGATGTGGTCACCAACCGAGACGACCTCGGCGGGGTCCACGTCGTGCTTGATCGACAACTCCCGAGAGGGAATGACGCCCTCGGTCTTGTAGCCGATGTCGAGCAGGACCTCGTCCCGATCGACCTTGACGACGGTGCCTTCGACAATGTCGCCGTCGTTGAAGTACTTGATGGTCTCGTCGATCGCGGCGAGGAAAGCCTCCTCGGAACCGAGATCGTCGTGGGTGACCCGGGTGGCGCTCGAGGGGGCCTCGATGCTGCTCGTCATGTGGGCGGTTGCTCCGGTCGGATGGGTTGTCACAGCAGGCGTGGTGTCGCGGTGACCATTTCGCGCCAGCGGATCCGCCATCGGGCACACCGAACGATCGCCAAGTGAAGATCATTAGTGGCTCCGGTGACCGCGCACCTGCTCCCTGCCGAGGCACACGATCCGCGAGCGCATCGTCTAGCCTACCCGCTGCATTACCACAGCGTGCAAGGCCTCCCGTGTCCTCGCGACCTCGTCAGCTGCGAAAGCGGAGATTTCGGTGGAAAAGCGTCTCGACTGTCTCCTGCGTCACAGCCGTCCCACCACGCAGAGAAGGTAGCGCACCGCCGCGGCGCGCGCAGACCGCCCTCGCCCGCCACCGCCTGCCGTACCGATCGCGGCCGAATCCGCCGGCCGGTCGCCGTCGGCGTGGACCGGGCCAGGGCCTAGCGTGAGCGGGTGGACGACGACAGGGTGACCCGACGGCGGGTCGGCGACGCGGAGACCCGCCGGGCCAACCGGGGCTGGTGGGACACCGACGCCGACGACTACCAGGCCGAGCACGGCGCCTTCCTCGGCGACACGGACTTCGTCTGGTGCCCGGAGGGCCTGCGCGAGGCCGACGCCCGGCTCCTCGGCGACGTCGCCGGACGCCGGGTGCTGGAGGTGGGCTGCGGCGCCGCGGCCTGCGCCCGCTGGCTGGCCACCCAGGGCGCCCGGCCGGTCGCCTTCGACCTCTCCGCCGGGATGTTGCGGCACGCCGCGCAGGCGGCCGACCGCACCGGGGTACGCGTGCCGCTGGTGCAGGCCGACGCGTTGGCGCTGCCGTTCGCCGACGGGGCGTTCGACATCGCCTGCACCGCGTTCGGCGCGATCCCCTTCGTCGACGACTCGGCCGCGCTGATGGCCGAGGTGGCCCGGGTGCTGCGCCCGGGTGGCCGGTGGGTGTTCTCGGTGACCCACCCGATGCGGTGGATCTTCCTGGACGACCCGGGCGAGGGGGGCCTGACCGCCGTGCACTCGTACTTCGACCGCTCCCCCTACGTCGAGCAGGACGACGCGGGCGTGGCCACCTACGTCGAGCAGCACCGCACCCTGGGCGATCGGATCCGCGAACTGGTCGGCGCCGGGTTCCGGCTGGTGGATCTGGTGGAGCCGGAGTGGCCGGCGGGGCACCAGGGGATCTGGGGGCAGTGGAGCCCGCTGCGCGGGCGGCTCTTCCCCGGCACCGCCATCTTCGTCACCGACAAACCCGCCGGCTGACCACGCCGCACGTCTGGGGGCGTCGTTTCGGGGCATCGACGGCGGGTACCCGCCCGGCATGGCCGAGCAGAGGGAATTCCGCGAGGGTGACCACGTCTCCTGGGCCAGTCACAGCGGCCGGGCGTACGGCGTGGTCAAGGAGAAGTTGATCGACCGGACGCACGTACGCGGGCACGCCGTCAACGCGACGGAGGACGAGCCGCAGTACCGGATCCGCAACGACGACTCGGGCCGCGACGTGGCCCACCGACCGGAGGCGTTGCGTCATGAGCAGAGGTGACGACGGCCGGGACACGTACCAGGAGTTCGCCGAGGCGGTGAACATGAAGCCCGGCGAGATCTCCTCCTGGCTGGAGACCGACGAGTCGAAGCAGGTCGGCTGGCACAAGGGCGGCCGCTCCGGGGGCGGCGAGTCGGTGGGGCACGAATCCGGCCGAAAGATCATCGACCTGTTGCGGCGCAAGCGCGGCGACCTGTCCGAGGGCGACTACAAGCACATGCGCAAGGTGGTCGGCTACGTCCGCCGGCACATGGCCCAGCGCCCCTCCGGCGACGTACGCGACACCAAGTGGCGCTGGTCCCTGATGAACTGGGGTCACGACCCCCTCAAGGGTCCGCTGCCGCCCCCGGGCGGCCCGTCCCGGCGCGCCCTCGAGCGGCACGGCACCCCGCCGAAGGAGCGCCGGGGACCCGGACGCTGACCCGCGCCCTTCCGCCGGCGACCGGAGACGGGAGTTCCCCGAGGCCGCGAGGCGCTGCCTCGCGGCCCGGCGGACCCGACCCGGCGAAGGCCGGTCAGTGGTCGGCGCTGTTCCAGTCCCGCCCCTCGCCGACCGACACCTCCAGCGGCACCGACAGCGGGTACGCCGCACCCATCTCCCGGCGCACCAGCGCCTCCAGGGTCTCCCGCTCGCCCGGCGCCACCTCGAAGACCAGCTCGTCGTGCACCTGGAGCAGCATCCGGGAGCGCAGCCCGGCGTCGCGCAGCGCGGTGTCGACGTGCAGCATGGCGACCTTGATGATGTCGGCCGCGGAGCCCTGGATCGGGGCGTTGAGCGCCATCCGCTCGGCGATGTCCCGGCGCTGCCGGTTGTCGCTGACCAGGTCGGGGAGGTAACGCCGGCGACCGAGGATGGTGGAGGTGTAGCCGTCCTGCCGGGCCCGGGCGACCACCTCGTGCAGGTAGTCGCGGATCCCGCCGAACCCGGCGAAGTAGTTCTCCATCAGCCCGCGCGCCTCCTCGGCGCTGATCCCCAGCTGCTGGGAGAGACCGAACGCGCTCAGCCCGTACGCCAGGCCGTAGTTCATGGCCTTGATCTTGCGGCGCTGGTCGGGGGTGACCTCGCCGACCGGCACGTCGAAGACCGACGAGGCGGTGGCGGCGTGGAAGTCGTGGCCGGAGTTGAACGCCTCGATCAACGCGTCGTCCGACGACAGGTGCGCCATGATCCGCATCTCGATCTGGCTGTAGTCGGCGGTGAGCAGGCACTCGTAGCCCTCCCCCACCACGAAGGCCCGGCGGATCCGCCGCCCCTCCTCCGTGCGGATGGGGATGTTCTGCAGGTTGGGCTCGGTGGACGAGAGCCGACCGGTCGCCGCCACCGTCTGGTTGAAGGTGGTGTGGATCCGGCCGTCGTCCGAGACGGACTTGAGCAGGCCGTCCACGGTCGACTTGAGCTTGGCGACGTCCCGGTGGCGCAGCAGGTGCTCCAGCACCGGGTGCGGGTTCTGCGCGTAGAGCCACTGGAGGGCGTCGGCGTCCGTGGTGTAGCCGGTCTTGATCTTCTTGGTCTTGGGCAGGCCCAGCTCGCCGAAGAGGATCTCCTGCAACTGCTTGGGCGAGCCGAGGTTGAACTCCCGGCCCACCGCCTCGTACGCGCCCTGCGCCGCGGCCTTCACCTCGGCGGCGAAGTGCGCCTCCAGTTCCGACAGGTACTGCGTGTCGGCGGCGATGCCGATCCGCTCCATGCCGGCGAGCACCCGCATCAGCGGCAGCTCCACCCCGGCCATCAGCCGGTTGGGCTGCTCGCCGTCGCGGGACAGCTCCGCGTCGATCGCGTCGGCCAGGTCGAGGGTGGCCCGGGCCTGGAGCATGAGGTTCTGCTCGACGACGCCCTCGTCGCCCAGCCCGTCGAGGGTGAGCTGGCCGGTCTCCGGGGCGTCGACCCGCAGCTCGCGGTGCAGGTAGCGCAGGGCCAGGTCGGTCAGGTCGTAGGAACGCTGGTCGGGGCGGGCCAGGTAGGCGGCGATCTGGGTGTCCCGCGCGATGCCCTCCAGCGACCAGCCGTGCGCGGCCAGCGCCAGCACCGCCGGCTTGCTGTCGTGCAGCACCTTGGGGCGCTGCGGGTCGGCCAGCCAGCCGGCCAGCGCCGACTCGTCGCCCGGCGCCAGCCCGGCCGGGTCGAACCAGGCCGCCGCGCCGCCGGCGGTGGCGAGCGCCATGCCGGTGACCGAGGCGGTGTGCCGGCGGTTCGGGCCGGCTGTCGAGCTTGACCGCCAGCCCCACCGGGGTGCCGACCGGGGCGTGCGTCTCCAGCCAGCCGGCCAGCGCGCCCGGCTCGGTCAGCACCTCGCCGGCCAGGTCGAACCCGGCCTCGGCCTCCGGCTCGACGGCCTCCAGGTACTGGTAGAGGCGGTCGCGCAGGATGCGGAACTGGAGGGTGTCGAAGACCTGGTGCACGGCCTCCCGGTCCCAGCCGGTCCAGCGGGCGTCCTCGGGACGCAGCGGCAGGTCGAGGTCGGAGACCAGGCAGTTGATCTCATAGTTGCGGATCACCCGGGACAGCTGGGCCCGCAGGTTGTCGCCGGCCTTGCCCTTGATCGCGTCGGCGCTGGCGACCACACCGTCGACGCCGCCGTACAGGTTGATCCACTTGGCGGCGGTCTTCGGGCCGACGCCGTCGACGCCGGTGAGGTTGTCGCTGTCCTCGCCGACCAACGCAGCCAGGTCGCGGTAGCGCTCGGGGCCGACGCCGTACTTCGCCTCGACCGCGGCCGGGTCCATCCGGGCCAGGTCGGAGACGCCCTTGCGCGGGTAGAGCAGGGTGACCCGCTCGCCGACGAGCTGGAGGGCGTCCCGGTCGCCGCTGCTGATCAGCACCTCCATGCCCTGGTCGCGGGCCTGGCAGGCGAGCGTGGCGATGACGTCGTCGGCCTCGAAGCCCTCCTTCTCCACCACCGGGACGCGCAGCGCGTCGAGGACCTCCTTGATCAGGCTGACCTGGCCCTTGAAGTCGGTCGGGGTCTCCTTGCGGCCGGCCTTGTACTCGGCGTACTTCTCGGTGCGGAAGGAGCGGCGGGAGACGTCGAAGGCGACGACGATGTGCGTCGGCTGCTCGTCGCGGAGCACGTTGATGAGCATCGAGGTGAAGCCGTAGACCGCGTTGGTCGGCTGCCCGGTCGTGGTGGAGAAGTTCTCCACCGGCAGGGCGTGGAAAGCCCGGTATGCCATCGAGTGTCCGTCGACGAGGAGCAGGCGCGGGGTCGTAGCTGTCACGGCAGCGACTCTAGTCGCAACGCCCGACATCTCCGGCCGGCGGCACCGCGCTCGGCGGAGGGAAACCGACATCCGGGCAGACGCCGGACGGCCGCCCGCCCCCTGGGGGACGGACGGCCGCCGACGCTACGACGCGGCTCAGGCCACGCCGAGGTACGCCTCCTTGACCGCCGGGTCGGTGAGCAGGTCCTGACCGGACGATCTTCACGTCGGGGTGGCTGGCCATGTACTCCTTGTAGAGCTCGGGGTGGCGCCGGCCGACCCGGCAACCGGGTTCCAGGCTGCCGGCGGGGACTCGCTGCGCGCCCTGCGGCTGGTCACGGTGCTGCGCCAGCGCCACGGCAGCGACCTGACGCTGCCGGAGTTCACGGCGCTGGGCAGCTACGGCGCGCTGGTGGCCCGGGGCGCCCGGCAGGAGCAGCGGTGACCGGCTTCGGCACCATCGCGGTGCACGGCGACGACGGTCTCGTCCCCGGTCAGGCGGTGGCCCCGCCGATCGTGCAGAGCGCGACCTTCAGCGCCGAGTCCGACGAGCAGTTCACCGCGATCGCCACCGAGACCCGGGGCAGCGCCTTCTACACCCGGTACGGCAACCCGAACCACCGACAGGTGGCCGCCGTGGTCGCCGAGCTGGAGGGCGCGGACACAGGTCTGGTCACCGCCTCCGGGATGGGGGCGATCAGCACGGTCGCGCTGGCCCTGCTCTCCGCCGGGGACCACGTGGTGGTGCAGCGCAGCACGTACGGCGGCACCACCTCGCTCGCCACCGGCCTGTTGCCGCGCTTCGGGGTCTCGTGCACGCAGGTCGACCAGACCGACATCGGCGCGTTCGAGCGGGCGATGCGTCCGCGGACCCGGCTGGTGCTGGTGGAGACGCCGAGCAATCCCCTGCTGGAACTGACCGACCTGACGGCCGTGGTGGAGTTGGCCCATGCGGCGGGTGCGCTGGTGGTGGTCGACAACACCTTCGCCACGCCGGTGAACCAACGTCCGACGAGCGCCGGGGCGGACCTGGTCTGGCACAGCGGCACGAAGTTCCTCGGCGGCCACTCCGACGTGTCGGCGGGGGTGGTCGTCGGCTCCGCCGAGCTGATCGAGCGGGTGTGGCAGACGGCGATCGTCACCGGCAGCACCCTCGGCCCGGTGGACGCCTGGCTGCTGCTGCGCGGTATCCGTACGTTGCCGCTGCGGGTGCAACGGCACAACGCCAACGCTCTCGCGCTGGCCGAGGCCCTTCAGGGGCACCCGGCGGTGGCCCGGGTCCGCTACCCGGGGCTGCCGTCGCATCCCCAGCACGCCCTGGCCCGCAGGCAGATGACCGGCTTCGGTGGGGTGCTCAGCATCGACCTCCAGGCCGGTCGGGCGGGGGCCGCCGCGCTGCTGGCCGGGCTCAGGTTGGCCAAGCGGGCGGCCAGCCTGGGCAGCGTCAGCACGCTGGTGGTGCACCCCCGGTCGATGTGGGCGGGGATCGTGGCCGCCGAACAGCTCGCCGCCAGCGGCATCTCCGACGGGCTGGTCCGCGTCTCCACCGGCATCGAGGACACCGCCGACCTGGTGGACGACTTCCTCGCGGCGCTGGACAAGGCGGCCGATGCCGGTCAGCCGGCCGGTGCCCCGCGGCGGGGCGCATAGCCCAGGTCACCTCGGGAAAGTGCAGCGTATGGCCAGGTACACGAAGCCCGAGCTGAGAAACCAGATCAAGGAAGAGCTGCAGGCTTCCGACAAGGGCGGCCGGCCGGGGCAGTGGTCGCGCGCAAGTCGCAGCTGCTCACCAAGGAGTACCAGAAGCGCGGCGGAGGCTATCAGGGCCCGAAGGACGAGCGGCAGAAGTCCCTGCAACGGTGGGGCGCCGAGGACTGGCAGACCAGGAACGGCGCCACCCGGGCCCGCAAGGGCGGCGAAACCAAGCGTTACCTGCCCAAGCATGCCTGGGAACGACTCTCGGCGGACGAGCAGCGCGCAACGGACACCAAGAAGCGCGAGGCGTCCAGGTCCGGCAGGCAGTTCGTCGCCAACACCGCGCCCGCCAAACGCGCGCGCAAGGAGGCCGCATCGGTCGACCGGCTGTCGGAGGTGACGGTCGCCGAGGCGGCCGGGCTGGTCCGTGGTCTCGACACGGACGACCTCAAGGCGGCGCTGAAGCAGGAGCGCGCCGGCAAGAACCGCAAGACGCTCGTCCAACGGCTGCAGTCGGAACTCAAGCGCCGCTGACTCCGGGCGGTGCCGCAGCACATCGGCGATATCGCGTACGGCGAGAGCCCTCCCGTGATCCGTTGCGCGGCCGCCATACCTAGAACTACTATGCATTGCAGTTCTAGGGTTAGGTGGTCACATGCACATCACCAAGGATCTCGTCGCGGCCTCGGCGACCCCGCTCGTGCTGGGGATCCTCGCCGAGGGCGACAGCTACGGCTACGCGATCCTCAAGCAGGTCAACGAGTTGTCGGACGGGCAGCTGGAGTGGACCGACGGTCTGCTGTACCCGCTGCTGCACCGCCTAGAGCGGCTGGGGCACGTCGAGTCGGCCTGGGAGACCCCACCCGGAGGCCGCCGCCGCAAGTACTACCGCATCACCGACCAGGGTCGGGCCGAGCTCGCCGAGCAGCGCCGCCAGTGGGCCGCCGTCGTCGACGCCCTGCGGGGCGTCTGGAACGCCACCCAGTCCATCACGCCGATCATGGCACCGGCCTGGGAGGCGGGACGATGAGCGTCAACAGCGACAACGATCTGGAGGGCCAGATCGCCGAGTGGCGGGCCTACACGGACCGTCGCCGGGAGCTGCACCACACCGATGCCGAGGAGCTGGAAGACCACCTGCGCAGCCGGATCACCGAGCTGACCGAGGCGGGCCTGCGCGCCGACGAGGCGTTCCTCATCGCCGTGAAGCGGATGGGCAGCCTCGACGAGCTGTCGCGGGAGTTCGCTCGCGAGCATTCCGAGCGGCTGTGGAAGCAGCTCGTACTGCCCGGGGAGCCGGACACGCCCGCCGCCGCTCGTACCCGGCGGGAACTGCCCGTCATGGTGCTCTGCGCGGCCGTCGCGGCGCTCTCGATCAAGGTGCCGGCCCTGTTCGGCCTCGACCTGGCCTCGGGCGACCACGGCGCCTTCTACGCGCGGAACGTCAGCCTGTTCGCGCTGCCGGCGCTGGCCGCCTACTTCGCCTGGCAACGCCGGGTCGGCCCGCGCGTCATCGGGGTGCTCGCGGCGCTGTTCGTGCTCGGTGCGGTCGCCGCGAACGCGTACCCGCTGGCGGACGACTCGCAGACCCTGGTGCTGACGGCGATCCACCTGCCGCTCGCCCTGTGGCTGGTGGTCGGCGTCGCCTATGCGGGCGGCGACTGGCGTTCGGGCCGGCGGCGGATGGACTTCATCCGGTTCACCGGGGAATGGCTGATCTACTTCGCCCTCATCGGACTGGGTGGCGGCGTGCTCGCCGCCTTCACGGCGGGCACCTTCAACGCCATCGGCCTCGACGCCGAGGGATTCATCCAATCGTGGCTGATGCCGTGCGGGGCCACCGCCGCGGTCATCGTGGCGGCCTGGCTGGTGGAGGCGAAGCAGAGCGTCATCGAGAACATGGCGCCGGTGCTGACCCGCGTCTTCACCCCGCTGTTCGCGGTCGCCCTGCTGGCCTTCCTGGTCGCCATCGTCTGGACCAACAATGGCATCGACGTCGAGCGGGACGCGCTCATCCTGTTCGACCTGCTGCTGGTCGTCGTGCTGGGCCTGCTGTTGTACGCCATCTCCGCCCGTGACCTCACGGCCCGGGCCGGTCTCTTCGATCGCCTGCAGCTCGCGCTCGTCGTCAGCGCTCTGATCATCGACGCCCTGGTGCTGTTGGCCATCACCGGCCGGATCACCGAATGGGGCTTCAGTCCGAACAAGACCGCCGCCCTCGGCGAGAACGTCATCCTGCTCACCAACCTGGCGTGGTCGGCCTGGCTGTTCCTCGGCTTCATCCGTGGCCGCATGCCCTTCGCCCGCCTGGAACAGTGGCAGACCCGTTACGTGATCGTGTACGCGGTCTGGGCCTGGACGGTCGTCCTCGCCTTCCCGCTCGTGTTCGACTTCGCCTGAGCCGAATCCGACCCGCTCAACCCCGTCCGGGTGCCCGGCCGGGGTTGAGCGTCTCAGCCGAGCGGGTCGCGGACGCGGAACGGATGATGACCCGACGGTCGCCTCCTCGTCTCGGCGGAGTGGCCGCGTCGGGTGGTGGCTTGGTGGCGGCGTCGCCAGAATGACTGGCGGACAGCTGCTGCTGGATCGACGGCCGGCCAGTGTGGTCAAACGTGCGTACGTGACCTACTTTCCAGGGCAGCGACGCCAGGCCCCGTGCGCGGCGTGGGGCTGGTGACAGCCAGGGAGGCGGCGACATGTCCAGCGTGCAGGTGTACGACACCATCGGAGCCACCTACACCGTGACGCGGCGTACCGAGCCGCGGATCGCCGCAAGGGTCTGGGCGGCGCTCGGCGACGCACGGACGGTGTTGAACGTCGGGGCTGGCACCGGCTCCTACGAGCCCGCCGACCGTGACGTCACCGCGGTGGAACCGTCGACGCTCATGCGTGCGCAGCGCCCCGCCGGCGCGGCGCCGTGCGTGGCCGCCGCCGCGGAGAGCCTTCCGTTCGAGGACCAGTCCTTCGACGCGGCGATGGCTTTTGCCACCATCCATCACTGGCAGGACCCGATCGCGGGCCTGCGCGAGATGCGGCGCGTCGCTCGCCGCGTGGTGGTGTTCACGCACGACACCAGTGACACCGGATGGCTTCGCCGGTTCTGGCTCACTCGCGACTACCTTCCTGAAGTCGCGGACCTCCTTGTCGGCCGGCCTTCGCTGACCGAGCTGGCCAGCGCGATCGGAGCCCGCGTGGAGCCGGTGCTCATCCCGTGGGACTGCGTTGACGGCTTTTTCGAGGCCTACTGGCGCCGGCCCGAGGCGTACCTGGACGAGAGCGTCCGTCGCGGGGTGTCGGTCTGGGCCAGAGTCGGGCCGGACGCCGAGCGGAGGGCGGTGCACAGCCTCCGTGCTGACCTCGCCTCAGGTCGGTGGGCAGAACGCAACCGTGAGCTCGTCGATCTCGATGCAGCAGAGCTTGGCCTTCGCCTGCTCATCGCCTGAACCTGCCACATCCGGGTACGACTTCGCTGCCCGAAGCCATGGGCGGTCCAGGCCCCACTCGCATCGGTCAGACGCGCAATTCGCTGCTGTCCGGTGGTCGGAGCACGGTGATGGACAGCCGGGGTGGCAAAGACTCTGGAGTTCCCCGCCCTGCTGCGGCTGATCGACGAACGGTCGGTCGCGTTCCGCGCCGCGGTCGCCTCCGCGCCCAGCCTCGACGTGCGGGTGCCGACCTGCCCCGAGTGGACGCTGTTCGATCTGGCGCAGCACCTGGGTGAGGGGCGCCGCTCCTGGGCCGCCACCGTCGCCGCAGGGCCTACCGCCTCGGGCAGGTCCGCATCGGAGGGCCCGGCTGCGCCTCGGGAGCGCGAAGCCCTGCTGGCCTGGTTGGCCGCATCGACGCAGCAGCTACTGGACGCACTGCGGGAGGCCGGCCCGGATCGCGGTTGCTGGACGTGGTGGGGTGGGTCGCAGTCGCCGCAGGCCTGCGGTGCCGTCGCCCGGCACCAGCTCCAGGAGATCGCGGTGCACACCTACGACGCTCAGGTCACCCTGGGCGCCCCGCAGCCGCTGCCGGACGAGGTGGCACTCGATGGTGTCGACGAGTTCCTGTCCACCTGCTGCGCAACGACGGCCGCCTGGCCGCACCAGCCCGCTGCCGTCGATTACCACGCCACCGAGGGCCGCTCCTGGCGCCTCTGGCTCTCCGCCGACGGCGCCGGGGCCGCCCGCCTGCCCACACCGGGCACAATGCCCGCCACCGCTGCCGGCGAGGACCCGGACGCGGCCGACGCCTCCGCCCGAGGCACGGCCAGTGAGCTGGTCCTGTCCTTTTACGGCCGTATCCCGGTGGACTCCCTGAAGGTCGACGGCGACCGACGTCTCTTCGACCTGCTCATAGCCTGGGAACCGGACGAGTAGGACCTGACGCGCCGCCGGCCGGATGCGCTGGACCCAGCCTGCGGGGCATGGCAGTCCGTCGTTCCACCGGTGTCTGGTAGACGGCCTGACGGCCACGAATCAGCTCTTGACCCCGGAATGCCGATCCGCTTAGCGTCATCAATCAGAAAGGTCTCTTTACTAATTCCCTCCACGCCGTGGGAGTGCCGATGCGACCGTTCCGTCACCGCCGCCTCACCGCCGTCGTCGCCCTGGCGACCATGCTGGTCACCGCCGCCCCGCCGACGGCCGCCGGCGCGGACGACAGCCGGAACCGCCGTGCCGGTTACCACCGGGTCGGCTACTTCACCCAGTGGGGCATCTACGGCCGGGCCTTCCCGGTGAAGAAGCTGGACACCTCCGGGGCGGCAAGCCGCCTCACCCACGTCAACTACGCCTTCGGCAACGTCAGCGAGGACGGGCGCTGCTTCGTGGACGGTGGGCCGGGCGAGGGTGACGCCTGGGCCGACTACCAGCGTCCCGTCCCGGCGGAGGAGAGCGTCGACGGCGTCGCCGACACCTGGGGCGAACCGCTCAACGGCAACTTCGGCCAACTGGCCAAGCTCAAGGCCAAGCACCCCGGCCTGCAGGTGCTGATCTCGCTGGGCGGCTGGAGCTGGTCGACGTACTTCTCGAACGCCGCCCGCACCGACGCCTCCCGCAAGGCGTTCGTGGCCTCCTGCATCGACCTCTACCTCAAGGGCAACCTGCCGGTCCTCGACGGTGGCAGTGGCGGCCAGGGTGCCGCCGCCGGCGTCTTCGACGGCATCGACCTCGACTGGGAGTGGCCGAACTGGCCGGGTGAGCCCGGCAACGTGGTCCGGCCGGAGGACCGGCAGAACTTCACCGAACTGGTCGCCGAGTTCCGCCGGCAACTCGACGCGTACGGCCGGACGACCCGCAGGCACCACCCGCTGACCGCCTTCCTGCCGGCCAATCCGGCGACCATGGACGCCGGATACGAGGGTCGCGAGATCTTCCGGTACCTGGACTTCGCCACGGTGCAGGGGTACGACTTCCACGGCGCGTGGGACCCGGTGACCAACCAGCAGTCGGCGCTGCGCGTGCCGTCGGGGGCGCCGGACAACCCGGACTTCTCCGCCGAGGTGGCGATCGACGGCTGGCTCGCCCGTGGTGCGCCGCGGGAGAAGCTGGTCCTGGGCATCCCCTACTACGGCCGAGGCTGGACCGGTGTCAGCGGGAGCGGCAACGGGCTCTTCCAGCCCGCGACCGGTCCCGCGCCGGCCACCTTCGAGGCCGGGTACGAGGACTACCGACGGCTCAAGACCCTGGCCGGCAACGGCTTCACCGTCCACCGCGACCTTCGTGCCGGGCATGCCTGGTTGTTCGACGGCACGACCTTCTGGACGTACGACGATCCGGCGGTGGTGTTGCAGAAGACGCTGTACATCCGACGGGCCGGCCTGGCCGGAGCGATGGTCTGGTCGTTGGACGGCGACGACGACAACGCCACGTTGACCAAGACGATCGGCCTCGGGCTGGCGACGCCGTAGCCACGGGCCGCGGCCGTGGTAGCGCTCCTAGCAGGCACTCCCCTGGGAACCGCTGGTGCTGCCGGCGGCGGTGATGGGAGGTTCGGCGTCAGTGGCCCTGCCGGTCGGACGCCCACCGGTCGAGTTCCTCGCGAACGGCGGCGGCACCGGCCGGCACCACCTGACTCGCGGTGGCGGAGACGGCGTCCTGCATCTCGTCCGCCAGCCAGGCCGGGCCACTGCCGGCCGCCCGCAGCTGCGCCAGGCCTGCCCGGCCCAGCACCACGGCGGCGACGAAGTAGCCCCCGGTGAGTCCCGCGGTGGCCAGTTTGCGGGGCAGGAAGGTCTCCAGCAGGCGCAGCGCGTCGCCGAGGCAGCCCCGGCTCCCAGGACCACACATCCTCCGGCGGTGGCGAGCAGCGCCAGACCGGCCCCCGCCGGACGAACCGCCCTCAGGAGGTGCGTGCGTACCTCGCGGACCTCCGCACGCACCACCTCCGCCACCTCGGCAGCCAAGCGGTCGGTCGGACCGGCCGCCCGTCCGAATCCGCCGGACCGTCCCGCTGCCGCATCACTCATGGGCCCGCTCCTCCTCCGCTGGGGGCAGGCGCTTACCCATGAAACGTCACCGCCATACCTGTCCCGACGCGCGGGGCGGAGGCTGGGACGAAGGCGACAAGCTGGCTGCGGGGGTCGAACTGTGCCCGGACGCGGTCATCCCGCTCAGCGGTGCATGTGCAGGCGGATCGTGGTGGCACCGGGCCTGGTGTGGACGCGCACGAGATCGCAGAGTTGGTTGACCAGGACGAGTCCTCGGCTGCCCGGCTGCCGTGGCGGCACGGGAAGCCGGCCGGCGAGCGGATTCGTGATGTGCCCGGTGTCGGTGAGCTGGCAGATCAGCCGCGTGCCGTCGGTCCAGGCCGCGAGGGTGCCGCCCCCGGTGGTGTGTCTGACCGTGTTCACCGCCAGTTCGTTGACCGCCAGGGTCAGGTCCGAGACCCGGTCCGGGTGCAGCCCGGCGGCGACGGCGTGCGCGGTCACGAACCGGCGGATGGCCGGGAGAGCGTGCACGTCGATGGCGATGGTGGCCGCCCGGGCGGGCGGATCCGGCAGCGGCAGGTTGAACCCGGCGGCCACCGCGACCGGGTCCGCGTAGTACGGGCTCGCCCACTCCGCGCCGTCCTTCTGCAGGACGGGGTGGGTGCGGCAGGCGTCGTCGAGCCAGCTCCGGTCCAGGCGACTGGTGTCGTAGGGACAGAGGATGGTGGCCTGCCGACCGGCGAACGCCGCGTTGATCAGGGCCTCGTGCTGGGCGCAGGCGGGGTATTCGACAGCGGTCCGGCCGGCCCAGATGGGTTCGCCGATGATGCGTACCCGCTTGTCCGGGTGCGCGGCGGCGAAGGCGAGCAGGACGCCGGGAATGATCCGCCCCGGGTTGCGCCCGGCCTCGCTCATGTCGTGCAACTGCACCCGGTCCGCGTCGACACCGAGCGCGGTACGGATCTGGTGGAGGTTCTCCCCGGGAACCGCAACCATGACCGGTTCGTCGGCGGCGAGGCCGGCGTGGATGAACGGCACCGTGCCGGCCAGGTACTCCTCGCGGTCGCCGTAGAAGAGGGCGGGGTGGACGAAACTGTCGGTCCTGGTGGCGACCGAAATGCTCATGCGGCAGCCTCCGAGTGCGTGGTCCAGCCGCCTCGTCGGGCCACCGCAGCGTCAGTCCGGGGTACCTGGTTGGCACCGGTCAGGTGAAGTGTACGGGCGGGGCGACGTAACGGCCGGTCAGACCCGACCCGGCCCCGGCTGCCGCTGCGGGCCCGGCCCCGGCTGCCGCCGCTGCCGGACCGGACGAGTCCCGCCGGCGGCGGCCCGGCGGTGCCGGTCGGCGCCAGGGCTCACCCGTGACCTGCCGGTCGCCTGGATGGCGAGCAGGGCGATGTCGTCGGTCGGCTGTTCGCCGGCGAGTGTGGTCATGATGCGGGCGCAGACCGCTTCGGCGGCACCTGGTTCGACGGCCGCGCAGAGCCGCTCGATGCCGGTGTCGATGACTTCGCCGCGGCGTTCGACCAGCCCGTCGGTGTAGCAGACCAGCACCGCGTCGGCAGGGAACGCGACCTCGGTGTATCGGCGGGCCGGTCGATCCGGGCGCACGCCCAGTGGAAGATCGACTGGGAGATTCAGCGACTCGGCGGGCCGTGCCGGTGTGGCCAGCACGGGCTGCAGGTGCCCGGCGAGGGACATCCGAATGGTGGTGCGGTCCGGGGAGATCATCGCGTACAGGACCGTGGCGAGGTTCCCGGCCTCGAAGTGGTGGATCTTGCGGTCCAGCAGGGTCAGCGCGCTCGCCGGATCGTCGCAGATCAAGGCGTACGCGCGCAGCGCGCTGCGCAGGCGCCCCATCACGACCGCCGAGCGCAGCCCGTGTCCCGACACGTCGCCGATGACGACGCCCAGCCAACCGGACGGGAGGGTGAACACGTCGTACCAGTCACCGCCCACGCCGGCGTCATGGCCGGGCACATAACGGGCGGCCATGTCCACGCCGGGCGCATCGGGCAGGTGGGTGGGCAGCAGGCTGCGTTGCAGGGCGAGGGCGGCGGTGCGGTCGATGCTGCTGGCCCGGCTCCGGCTGGCCAGGCTCGCCCGATCGGCGGCGAGTTGGAGCACCTGCACGTCGTCGTCGGTGAATCGGTGCGGCTGGAGGCAGCCGACGTGCAGTACGCCGATCACCTCGCCGCCGGCGAGCATGGGCACGCCCAACAGCGAGCAGACCCCTCTGTCGAACAGCACCGGGTCGTCCGCGGCCGTGACCTCGTCCAGCACGATGGACTGCTTCTCCCGGGCGATCCGGCCGGCGAACCCCCGGCCGACGGAGAGCCGCGAGCCCTGCCGGACCTCGTCGGCCAACCCTCTCGCCGCGGCGGCCACGAACTGCTGGGCGTGCACGTCCACCAGCAGGATGGCGGCGGTGTCGACCCCCAACACCTCTCGCACCCGATCGAGGAGTTCGTCGAGAAGGTCGTCGACGTCAAGCTTGGACAGCGCGGCATCGGTGATCGCCTCGATACGGCGCAGCCGCTCGTCGCTCCCGCCACCCTGCACGCCAATCACGGCAGAAGCCTAGTCCTCCCCGGGCCCGGGGCAGCCCCTCAGGCGCTCAGTCTGGCGTCGACCTCGGGTACGGCGACGAAGTTGCCGCCTGTCGCGCACCGCCACCATCACTTCATCCCGCTGATCTCGGGGTGGTTCATCCCGACGAATCGGTCATCGGGGTGACCGGCGCTCGTCCACCCCGGCAGGGTGGTGCGGGCTGACCGCCGGCTCCGCCGCCGCACCGAGCAGAACATGCTCCTACCGGACGTCGACGGAGACCGGCGCGCTGAGTCGGCCCTCGTTGCCGCTGCGATCCAGTCCGGACACGCAGTAGGAGAGCGGGCGGTCGGCGGGGGCGGTGCGGTCGACCCAGCCGGTCCCCCGGGCGGTGCCGACGAGCCGGGCCGCGTCGCCGTCCACCCGGTAGACGGCGAAGCTCGCGGCACCGGCTCCGCGCCAGGTCAGCGCCACCCC
>NZ_JAEVHN010000055.1:0-18834 GCF_016803375.1 Micromonospora sp. 4G55 | reverse complement strand
TTGCGGACCGCGCCGGTGCCGGTGAGCACGGCGCAGCCGAGCAGGGCGGCCCGCTCCGGCGGCAGGTCGTCGGGGACCGCGACCACGGCGGCCTCGGGCACGTGCCGGTGAGCACGGCGCAGCCGAGCAGGGCGGCCCCGCTCCGGCGGCAGGTCGTCGGGGACCGCGACCACGGCGGCCTCGGGCACCACCACCTCCTCGGCGAACGCGCCGAGCCCGAGCGTGACGTGCAACGCCTCACCGTCGGCGGTCTCGCCGCGCGGCACCGCCGGGGCGGTGTTGGCGGCGCAGAGCCACGGCTCGCCGTGCCGGCAGTGCCAGCAGCGCCGGCAGGCGGGCGCCCAGTTGAGCACCACCTGCGTGCCGACCGGCACGGCGGCGCTGGGGCCGGCCTCGACCACCACGCCGGCCGCCTCGTGCCCGAGCACCAGCGGGTACGCGGGCGCGAGGGTGCCGTTGACCATGGACAAATCGGAGTGGCAGACGCCGGCGGCGCGGACCCGGACCCGCAGCTCGCCGGGACCGGGCGCGGGCAGGCGGATCTCCTCGACGCGCAGCGGCGCGCCGGGCGCGCGGGCGACCAGCGCCCTCACCGCTGGATCGCCTTGATCTCGCGGAACTCGTCGATGCCGTACGGGCCCAGCTCCCGGCCCAGGCCGGACTGCTTGTAGCCGCCGAACGGCGCCCGCGGGTTGAACCCGCCGCCGTTGACGTCCACCTGGCCGGTGCGCAGCCGCCGGGCCACCGCCAGCGCGCGGTCGGCGTCGGCGGACCAGACCGCGCCGGCCAGGCCGTAGCGGGAGTTGTTGGCGATGGCGACGGCCTCGTCGTCGTCGCCGAACGGGATGACGGCGAGCACCGGGCCGAAGACCTCCTCCTGGGCGAGCGCGCTGTCGGGGTGCACGTCGGCCAGCACGGTCGGGGCGACGAAGTGCCCCCGGGGCGGCAGCGGGGCGTCCGGGCCACCGCAGACGAGGCGCGCCCCGTCGGCGAGGGCGCGGTCGACATGGCCGCGCACCCGCTCGGCCTGGGCGGCGGAGACCAGCGGGCCGAGCCGGGTGTCCGGGTCGAACGGATCCCCCGGCCGGTACGCCGCGGCGGCCCGGGCGACCAGGTCGAGTGCCTCGTCGTACCGGTCGCGGTGGACCAGCATCCGGGTCCACGCGGTGCAGGTCTGCCCGGAGTTGAGCAGCGCGTTGCCCACCCCGACCTTGACGGCGGTGGGCAGGTCGGCGTCGGCGAGGATCAGGTTGGCCGACTTGCCGCCCAGCTCCAGGGCCACCCGGGCGATCCGGTCGGCGGCGAGGTGGGCGATCCGGCGGCCGGTGGCGGTGGACCCGGTGAACGAGACCATGTCCACGTCGGGGTGGGCGGCCAGGGCCTCGCCGACCACCGGCCCGGTGCCGGGGACCAGGTTGACCACACCGGCGGGCAGCCCGGCCTCGGCGACCGCGTCGAAGAGCAGGTACGCCGTCAGCGGGGTCAGCTCGCTGGGCTTGAGCACCACGGTGCAGCCGGCGGCCAGGGCGGGAGCCAGCTTGGCGACGACCTGGTGCAACGGGTAGTTCCACGGGGTGATCGCGCCGACCACGCCGACCGGTTCGCGGACGACGAGCGAGTTGCCGATCGTCTCCTCGGCGGGCGGCCGGGCGGCCAGCTCGACGCAGTCGCGCAGCACGGTCAGCGGCAGGCCGGTCTGCACCCGGGCGGCCAGCTTGAGCGGGGTGCCGAGTTCGAGCGCGACGGTCCGGGCGACGTCCTCGGCGCGGGCGGTCAGCGCGGCGAGCAGCCGGTCGAGGTGGGCGGCGCGCTCGGCCGGTGCGGTGGCCGACCAGCCGGGAAAGGCGGCCCGGGCGGCGGCGACGGCCCGGTCGACGTCGGCCGGGGTGCCGGCGGGCACCTGACCGATGGTCTCCCCGGTGGCCGGGTTCTCCACGTCGATCGGCTCGTTCCCGGTCGGGTCGGCCCAGCCGCCGCCGAGGTAGAGGTGACGGCGGACCAGGAGCGCGGGGGGCGCGGCGGCGAGATCCATGTCGTCCTTCGGGGGTGAGGAAACTAGCGCTGGGAGTTTTGACGCTACCCGTTCGTCCCGGGCGGTTCCACCGCGAGTACGCGCCGGTGTTCGGCGGCGAGGCCGTCCAGCAGCGCGTCCAGGCCGAGGGCGAAGGCGCCCTCGTCCACGCTGCGCTGGTGCTCGGCGAGCCGGTGCGCCTGGCCCAGGTGCGGGTAGTGCGCGGCGTACAGCTCCGGATCCTCGACGAAGCCGCGGGCGAACGAGCCGAGCGCCGACCCGGCGACGAAGTACCGCATCGCCGCGCCGACGTGGGTGGCCCGGGCCGGCGGCCAGCCGGCCTTGACCAGTGCCCCGTAGACGGCGTCGGCCATGGCCAGCGCGGCCGGTCGCCGCCCCGGACCCTGGGCCAGGTAGGGCACGACGTTCGGGTGCGCGGTCAGCGCCGCCCGGTACGACCAGGCCCAGCGGCGCAGCGCCTCGCGCCAGTCGTGGCGGGCGAAGGCGCCGGTGTCCACGGCGGCGGTGACGCTGTCGGCGACCGCGTCCAGGATGGCCTCGCGGCTGGCGAAGTGGTTGTAGAGCGACGGCCCGCGTACGCCGAGCGCGGCGGCGAGCCGGCGGGTGGAGAAGGCGCCCAGCCCGTCGGCGTCGATCAGCGCCAGGGCCGCGGCGACGATCCGCTCCCGGGTGAGCACCGGCTGCCGGGGTCGGGGCACATGGACTCCTCGGGATCTGGACCGGCGGGGGTCTGGACGACACAAAACTTACACCGCTAGTTTATCCGGGACGGCCACCACCACGGCGGAAGGGACCAGCATGGACTTCTCACTGACCGACGAGGAGCGGGCGATCCGGGACACCGTCCGGTCGTTCATCACCCGGGAGGTGATGCCACTGGAGCAGGAGGTGCTGCGCCGCGAGCGCGCGCACCAGCCCGGCGTGACCCGCGACGAGTTGCGCGAGCTCCAGCAGAAGGCGAAGAAGTTCGGCTTCTGGGGGCTGGCCACCCCCGAGGAGTACGGCGGGATGGACCTGCCCGCCGTCATGCAGTCGCTGATCTGGACGGAGCTGGGGCGCACGTTCGTGCCGTTCCGCTTCGGCGGCGAGGCCGACAACATCCTCTTCCACGCCACCGAGGAGCAGAAGCGCGAGTTCCTGCTGCCCACCATCGAGGGCGAGCGGATCTCCTGCTTCGCCATCACCGAGCCGGGCGCCGGGTCGGACGCGGCGAACATCCGGCTGGCGGCCCGGCGCGACGGCGACGACTGGATCCTCGACGGCGAGAAGACCTTCATCACCAACGGCAACGACGCCGACTTCGCCATCGTGGTCGCGGTGACCGACCGGGAGAAGGGCGCCCGCAACGGCGGGGCGACCGCGTTCCTGGTGGACCGGGCGATGGGCTGGCGCTCGGAGTTCATCCAGACGATGGGCGAGGGCGGGCCGGCGTCGCTGATCTTCGACGGCGTACGGGTGCCGCACCGCAACATCCTCGGCGAGATCGGCCAGGGCTTCACGCTGGGCATGGAGTGGATCGGCAAGGGCCGCTACACCATCCCGTCGCACGCCATCGGCATCGCCGAGCGGGCGTTGCAGATGGCCATCGACTACGCCAACACCCGGGAGACCTTCGGCGCGAAGATCGGCACCAACCAGGCCATCCAGTGGATGATCGCCGACTCGGAGACCGAGCTGGAGGCGGCCCGCTGGCTGGTGCTGCGCTCCGCCTGGACGGTCGACCAGGGCATGGACCCGCGGCACGCCTCCTCGATGGGCAAGCTCTACGGCGCCGGCATGGTCAACCGGGTGGTGGACCGGGTGCTCCAGATCCACGGCGGCATGGGCTACACCCGCGAACTGCCGGTCGAGCGCTGGTACCGGCAGGTGCGGCTCTACCGGATCTTCGAGGGCACCGATGAGATGCAGCGGCTGATCATCTCGCGGGACCTGCTGCGCGGGTACACGAAGATCGGCGGTCACCTGGCCTGAGTCCGCGCCGACTTTCCTTCCTTCCGCCTGACCGGGTGGCCTGATCGGCCAGGTCGGCCCGTCATCCTTTCGGTGCGCCGACCGTCGATGAATGGTGACCGGTAGACGACTGAGACATCGGTCACCATTCCGGCGGCGGACCCCGGAGACGCGTCCTGAGCAGGCCTTTTTGCCTGCCGGGAATGGAGCTGCCGGCAGATCCGAAAGGGCAGGACGGCCGGCGGGAAATCGACTGTCAGCTAGCCGTCCGCCAATTCGCTTTCGCCGCGGTGGTGCCATGCCGCTCACTGTTGACATCCATTTGATGAACGGAGTCAACCGTGTCCACCACCCATGAGACCGGGCAGGCGATCGTCCTCGGCGGCAGCATCGGCGGCCTGCTCGCCGCGCGGGTGCTCAGCGAGTCGTACCCGAAGGTGATCGTCTTTGATCGCGACGAGCTGCCGACGGAGGCCGCCGACCGCAAGGGCGTGCCGCAGAGCGAGCACTCGCACGGGCTGCTCGCCCGGGGCCGCCAGGTCCTCGAGGAGCTCTTCCCCGGCCTGACCGCCGACCTCACCGCCCAGGGGGCCGCCGCCATCGACATCCAGCGGGACTGCCTCTGGGTCAACGACGGCCACCGGATCCCCCGGGTCGCCTCGGGATTGGCGGGGCTCTGCGTCAGCCGGCGCGCCCTGGAGGCGTACGTCCGGGACCGGGTCCGGACAGTGCCCGGCGTGGAGATCCGGGACCGGTGCGAGGCGTTGGGGCTGCTCGCCGACGGTGGCACCGTCACCGGCGCACGCATCCTGCCCCGGGGTGGCGCGGAGGAGCACCACGACGCCGACCTGGTCGTGGACGCGACCGGCCGCGGCAACCGGGGCCCCACCTGGCTCGCCGAACTGGGCTACCAGCCGCCCGTCGAGGACCGGGTGGACCCCCGGACGGTGTACGTCTCCCGCGACTACCGCCGCATCCCCGGCGAGACCAACTGGTCCGCCTTCATCAGCAGCCCGTCGCCGGCCGCCCCGTACGGCGGGGTGGCCATCTCGGCGGAGGGCGACCGGTGGATGGTCACTCTGCTGGGCGTCGGCCCGGACCAGGCCCCGCCCACCGACGATGAGGGCTACCTCGCCTTCGCCGGGCGGCTGCCCGCCCCGGAGCTGCACGCGCTGCTGAGCCGAGCGGAGCCGCTCGGCCCGCCCAAGCGGATGCGGCTGCCCACCAGCGTGCGCCGCCGCTACGAGCACCTCACCCGCCTGCCGGCGGGCTTCATCGCGGTCGCCGACGCGATGTGCAGCTTCAACCCGGCGTACGGGCAGGGCATGACGGTGGCCGCGGTGGAGGCCATGGTGCTGCGCGACTGCCTCCGGCAGGGCCGGCGGGATCTGCCCCGCCGCTTCTTCGCCGGCGCGGCGAAGGTGGTGGACGTGCCGTGGGACATGGCCGTCGGCGCGGACCTGCGCCACCCCACGATCGTCGGGCCGCGCAGCCGCCGGACCCGTTTCCTCAACGGGTACGTCACCCGGCTGCACGCCGCCGCCGCGCGGCACCCCGCGGTCGGGCGGCGCTTCCTGAGCGTCGCGAACCTGATGACGCCGCCGCCGGGGCTCTTCGCGCCGGACATCGTCGCCCGGGTGCTCTGGTCGGCCGGCGCGGCGCGCCTCAGCCGGCCCGTCCGGAGCCGATGACGAGGGTCGAGGAGCCGGCGGCTCGGGTCGAGGAGTTGGCGGCCCGGTGAGCCGGACCGCGCGGGTGGGTGGCGATGATAGCCGCCCACCCGCACGCTCGCCCGCCGCGTGACCTGAGCCGGCTCAGCCGGTCAGCGCCGTCAGGGCGGCGTCCACATCGGCCTCGGTGGAGTACACGTGGAAGGAGGCGCGGACCCGCCCGGCGCGCACCGCCGCCCGGATTCCGGCCCGCTCCAGCCGCTGCTCGGCGTCGGGCACGTCGACGGCGACGATGGCGCTCTCCCCCGGCGGCGACCCAGCCCGGCCAGGAACCGGTTGGCCAGCGCCACGTCGTGCGCCCGGATCGCCGGCACGCCGATCTCGGCGACCACCTCCAGTGCCGGCGCCGCGCCGACCCAGCTGAACCAGGCGGGCGAGATGTCGAACCGGCGGGCGTCGTCGGCCAGCCGCAGCGGGGGGCCGTAGTAGGAGGCGTGCGGGTCGCGCCCGCGTACCAGCCGGCGGCGTCCGGACGCAGCCGCTCGCGCAGCTCGGGCGCCAGGTAGGCGTACGCGCAGCCGCGCGGGCCCATCAGCCACTTGTACCCGGCCACCGCCACCACGTCGGCCCGCCTCCCGTCGAACGGCAGCCAACCACACGCCTGGGTCGCGTCCACCGCGACCAGCGCACCGTGCGCCCGGGCCGCGGCCACGATCTCGTCGTACGCCGCCACGGCGCCGTCGGCGGACTGCACCAGGCTGAACGCGACCAGATCGGTGTCGGCGTCGATCGCGTCGACCAGCCCCGCCAGCGGCACGGTGCGGACCCGGACGCCGCGCTCCTCCTGAGCCAGCCACGGAAACAGGTTCGAGGTGAACTCGACCTCGGGGACCACCACGTTCGCGCCCGCCGGCAGGGCCGCCGCGACGGGTGCGAGGAGCTGGGACACGGCCGCGCCGACCGCCACGTCCCCGGCCGGTACGCCGACCAGACCGGCGAACGCGACCCGGGCCCGGTCCACCGACTCGCCCCCAGCCCTCCCAGGAGCTGCTCCCGGTCCGCCAGGCGGCCAGCGCCTCCTGCAACGCCGTCCAGGCCGGCTCGGGCGGAAGCCCGTAGGAGGCGGTGTTCAACCAGCCGGGCTCCGGCTTCCACAACTGCTGCGCCTGCTCGATGTCCACGGCACCGACGCTAGGCGGGGTGGCGTCGGATGGGCACGGCCAATCGGCGACCGGCGGCCTGCGGCACATCGGCACGCACCGACCGGTCCGGCGACTGCTAGGACTGCCGGAGGTCGTTGGCCGGTCCGGTGGCGGCACGGCGCCGGAACAGGCCGAGCCGGAGCGCCCGGAGCAGGGTGCCGGGCCGGCTCAGCGTCGCCGGATGGTCGAGCATGGTGGTGACCCGGCCCAGCCGGGCGTTGAGCACCGGATCGGTCTGCGAGGTCCGGAAGAGCAGGTCACCGAACCACTTGGTGACCCGGTACCCCGGCGGGTACGGCCCGTCGACGTGTGGAAGCTCGATGTCGGCGGTGGTGGAGGTCTGCCAGGCGGCATCGACGATCACCCGGACCCGATCGAAGTATGCCCGCGCCGGCTCCTCGTGCGGGTTCGGGCTCGACCGGAGGTACGCCGACAGGCAGGAGGCGTGCAGCATCGCGGAGGTCATGCCCTGGCCGTACACCGGGTTGAAGGAGGCGATCGCGTCCCCGGCGGCGACCAGTCCGGCGGGCATCCGGTCGAGCTTGTGGAAGTCCCGGCGCCGGCTGTCGGCCTGGTGGTACGTGACCACGCCGCCGAGCATCTCGCCGTACTCCGCGATGTCACCGAACATCTGCGGATAGTGCTCCCGGCAGCGGGCGGTGAAGTCGGCGACGTCGCGGCTGGGCCGGTCCTCGTCGTAGCCGGCCACCAACATGATCCAGCGGTCCCCCTCGACCGAGTTGATCCCACCGATCCGAGCGGTACGGCCCTTGCCGGCCATGGTGTGGTAGACCACCACCCAGGCGTCGCTGACCTTCTCGTCCTGCGTGAAGAGCGCGGTCGCGTAGTTCAGTTTGATCGGCATCCGCTGCATCGGCGGGCGGGGCCACCCGTTGTCGGCCAGCCAGTCGCTCAGCCGGCTGGACCGTCCCATCGCGTCGACCACCAAGTCCGCCGGTTCGACCACCGGCTCACCACCGCCCTCGGGCACGTACCGGGCGCCGGTGACGCGCCGGTCGGCGAGGACCAAACCGTCCGCCCGGCCGTACACCATCCGGATGTTGGCCACGGCGAGGGTCCGCCGCCGGACCAGCGCCTCGAGGAACGGTCGCGTGGTGATCAGCGTCGGACCGGTGCCGGACGGTGCCGGCGGCAGCCCCAGCACACCGTTCACGAAGATCTTCGCCGCGCCCTCGTCGCTGGGCGGCGGCGGGGCACCGAGCGCGTGCGCCTCGTCGACGATGCCGGGAAACCACCGTTCCAACTGGATCTGACCGGCGGGCAGCAGCGCGTGCACCTGGCTGCCCTGCGGCACGCCCGGCCGGGGCCCGTCATCCACGTCGGACGGGTCGCGTTCGATGATCAGCACCTCCTCGGCGTGGTCACTCAACACCCGAGCCGCCATCAGTCCGGCGATGCTGCCGCCCAGCACCACGGCACGACGCATGACCACTGTGGTCCGAGCCGGCCGCTCGGCGGTCGCGATCTCCGCGAAGAGCCGGGACGGAGAGGGGGGCATACGATCACTCCTCGAGTGGTCGGGAAACCTCGGCACCCACGACCGTAGCCACCGGAGTCCCCGCCGTCATTGGTCAACCGCCGCGGCTCTCAGGACCGCCGCTGCTCACCGCCTCGCCGACGCCGCGCTCGCGGGAGACCCGCTCGCCTGGCCCACTCCACCCGCTCCACCCTCCTGGGCGGCGTCGAGGTGAAGGGGTAGGACCAGCCCGGTGGTGACCGCCAGCTCCCGATCGAGTGCCTCGTGGCGGGGGACGAAGACCATTGCCCCGCCCTCACCGAGCACCACGTCCTCCTGGCGTGCGTCGGTGGTGCCGCGGAAGACGTGGACCGTGACCGTGTGCGGAAAGCCCTCCTCGTACGGGCGCGGGCCGGTCCAGAGCAGGTGCAGCTCGCCGGCGGTGAGGCCGGTTTCCTCCAGCAGTTCCCGGCGGGCGGCCTCCTCCGGCGTCTCGCCGGGTTCAAGGTGGCCGCCGGGCAGACTCCACTGGTTCGGCGAGGCGGAGGTGTGCTCGTCGCGATGCTGCAGAAGGATCGCGCCCGAGGAATCGACGAGCAGGACGAGCGCGACGTCATAGCTTGCCATCCCGAAACCGTGCCATGCCGGTTGCCTCCCGCGCTGACCGTGTGCGGTCCACCGGCTCCGGGGCGGTTGCTCCTCCACGAAAAAGCAACCAATGGTTGCGCGACGGCAGGCGGGTCGGCTAGCGTGATGTGCAACCAACGGTTGCATATCAGGGGTGGCAGAGCATGGAGTACGGCAGCATCGAACGAGAGATCCACGTCGACGCCTCGCCGGAGGTGGTCTTCGAGGTCGTCAGCAGCCCCGAGCACATCTCGCAGTGGTGGACCGACGACGCCGACTTCGAGGCGACTCCCGGCGCGGTCGGTGAGCTCGTCTGGGGCGACCGGGCACAGGTCGTCCCGATGGTCGTGGTGAACGCCGAGCCGCCTCGACTGTTCTCGTTCCGCTGGTGTCACGCCGAGGGCAGGGTCGACGACCCGGCCACCTCGCTGCTGGTCACCTTCGAACTCACCCCGTCGGGCACGGGCACCAGGATCCGGCTCACCGAGACCGGGTTCCGGGAGATGGGTTGGGAGGCCGCGAAGCTGGAGGAGGTGTACCGCGACCACGTCGCCGGCTGGGACACCTTCGTCCCCCGGCTCGGGGAGTACCTCGCCCGGCTGGTGTCGACCCGGTGACCTCCGCCGTCGACGACGACCTGTGGTCCGCGGTGGGGGATCCGACCCGTCGGCGGATGCTCGACCTGCTCCTGGCGGACGGCGACGGCACGGCCACCAGCCTCAGTGAGCGGCTGCCGGTGACACGGCAGGCCATCGCGAAACATCTCGGCGTGCTCGACCGGGTGGGCCTGGTGCGCTCCACCCCCGCCGGGCGCGAGCGGAGGTACCGGGTGGACGAAGCGCAGCTCGCCCGGGCGGTCGCGCAACTGTCCTCGGTCGGAGCGGCGTGGGACGGCCGGCTCCGGCGCATCAAGCGGATCGCCGAGGCCGTCCAGCAGACGAAGGACCAGCGCGGCATCCAGCGGTGACGTCGCGAGGGTCATCCGAGAACCGACACCGGAAAGAGGAATCGAACATGGTGGACATCCTGCACAAAGTCGGAATCCCGTCGTCCACGGCCGAGGTCTACACGGCCCTGACCACCGTCGAGGGACTCGCCGGCTGGTGGACGACCAACACCCAAGCCGTCGGCGACGGTGTCGGTGGCGTGCTCCAGTTCCGGTTCGCCGCCGGCGGATTCGACATGAAGGTCCTCGAGCTCGACCCCGGCAGGCGCGTGCTGTGGGAGGTGGTCGACGGACCCGACGAGTGGATCGGCACGCAGGTGGACTGGCGCCTCGCGCAGGTCGACGACTACACCGTCGTGCTCTTCAGCCACCGGGGCTGGAAGGAGCCGGTGGACTTCATGCACCACTGCAGCACCAAGTGGGCGGTCTACCTGCTGAGCCTGAAGTCGCTGATCGAGACCGGAAAGGGCGCTCCGCATCCCCACGACGTCAAGATCGACAGCTGGGACTGAGGATCCGCTCGGTCACGAGGGGCCGCGCCGGCCGAGCGCCGGCGCGGCCCCTGGTGGTTCCGCGGCGGCGTCAGGCCGGTACGGCGGCCGGGGCGGTCGACTCGTCGGCCGGCCGCCGGGTGGCGGGCTCGCCCTCGTCGGCGTCCTCATCGAGCATGGTCGACTCGTCGAACGGGTCGTCGCCGCTCAGCACCCGACCGGCCCGGTCCCGGTCGAACTCCCCCGTCCAGGTCCCGACCAGCACGGTCGCGACGCGTTGCCGGCGAAGTTGGTCAGCGCCCGCGCCTCCGACATGAACCGGTCGATCCCCACGATCAGACCGACCCCGTCGACCAGGTCCGGACGGTGCGACTGGAGCCCACCGGCAAGCGTGGCCAGCCCGGCGCCCGTCACCCCGGCGGCGCCCTTCGACGCGATGACCATGAACAGCAGCAGCGACACCTGCTCGCCGATCGACAGCGGCTCGCCCAGCGCGTCGGCGATGAACAGCGACGCCATGGTCAGGTAGATCGCCGTGCCGTCCAGGTTGAACGAGTACCCGGTCGGCACCGTGATGCCGACCACCGGCTTGCTCACCCCGACGTGCTCCATCTTCGCGATCAGCCGCGGCAGCGCCGACTCCGAGGACGAGGTCGACAGGATCAGCAGGAACTCCCGGCCCAGGTAGCGCAGCAGCGAGAAGATCGAGATCCGGGCCACGAACCACAGCAGCGCACCCAGCACCACCAGCACGAAGATCAGACAGGTCGCGTAGAAGCCGAGCATGATCTGCGCCAGGCTCGTCAGCGCGTCCATCCCGGTGGCGCCGACCACGGCGGCGATGGCGCCGAACGCGCCGATCGGGGCCAGCCACATGATCATGGCGAGCACCTTGAAGACCACCCGCTGGAGCAGGCCCACGGCGGTCAGCACCGGCTCGCCGCGCCGGCCCAGGCTCTGCACGGCGAAGCCGACCAGCAGCGCCACGAGCAGCGTCTGCAGCACCTCCCCCTCGGTCAGCGCGGAGAAGAGCGTGGTCGGGATGACTCCGAGCAGGAAGTCGACGGTCCCGCCGGCCTCGTCGCCGGCGCGGCCTTGCCCGAGCCGGCGAGGTCCTGCCCCAGGTCGAGCCCGGAGCCGGGGTGGACGAGGTTGCCGACCACCAGGCCGATGGCGAGCGCGACGGTCGACATGACCAGGAAGTAGCCGAGGGCGAGGCCGCCGACCTTGCCGACCTTCGCCGCCTGTCGGACCGAGCCGACGCCGAGCACGATGGTGCAGAAGATGACCGGGCTGATCATCATCTTGATCAGGTTGACGAAGCCGGTTCCGAGCGGCTTGAGTTCCTTGCCGACCTCGGGGGCGGCGAGGCCGACCACGACGCCGGCCAGCACGGCCACGATGACGGCCAGGTAGAGGTAACGGGTACGGTCCCGACGGACCGGGGGTGACGGTGTGATGGTGGATGTGGTGGTGTCCATGTCGACAATGTGAAGCGCGTCTCACCCCAAGGCAGCCTTGCGGTCATTCTGTTCATCCCGTCGGAGCACGCGCGACGCGTGCCGGTGACGATGGCGCGGACGAGGAGGGGAAACATGGCCCGGCGGCAGTGGAGCATCGCGGGGCAACTGTTCGCTCTCCAGGCCGTGGTGGTGACCCTGCTCGTCCTGGCCGGCGCCGCCGGGGCCGCCTGGTTGGCCCGCAGTGACTCCCGTCAGGCGGCGCAGGAGGAGGTGCTCGCGGTGGCGCAGACCGTCGCCAGCTCCCCCGACGTCCGCGCGGCGCTGCGCAGCGCCGACCCCAGCGCCGCCCTCCAGCCGTACGCGGAGTCCACCCGGGTGGCGACCGGCACCGACTTCGTGGTGGTGATGGCGCCCGACCGCACCCGTTACTCGCACCCGCACCCGCACCGGATCGGCCAGCCGTTCGTCGGCGACATCGCGCCGGCTCTGGCCGGCCGGCCATTCACCACCACCAACGTGGGCACGCTCGGCGAGTCGGTGCGCGCGGTGGTGCCGGTGTACGACGACGAGCGGATCGTCGGCCTGGTCTCGGTCGGCATCACCACCGAGGCGATCGATCGCAAGCTGCTCGGCCAGTGGCCGGTGCTGCTCGGCGTCGCCGCACCGGCGCTCGCCCTCGCGGCCACCGGCTCCTGGCTGCTCAGCCGTCGGCTGCGTCGGCAGACGCACGGCCTCGGGCCGGCCCAGATGACCCGGATGTACGAGTACTACGACGCGGTGCTGCACTCGGTGCGGGAAGGCCTGCTGGTACTGACCACCGACCGCCGAGTGGCGTTGGTCAACGACGAGGGCCGCCGGCTGCTCGGGCTGGACGTCGACGCGCCGCTGACCGACCGGCCGGTGGCCGGGATCGACCTGCCGCCCGCGGTGGCCGAGCTGCTGACGTCGGCCCGGGACGCCCGCGACGAACCCGTCCTGGCTGGTGACCGGGTGCTGGTCGCCAACCAGCGGACCGCCCGCTTCGAGGGCGTCGCGCTCGGCACGGTGCTCACCCTGCGCGACCAGACCGAGCTGCGCACGCTCGCCAGCGAACTCGACTCGGTACGCGCGTTGACCGAGGCGTTGCAGGCGCAGACCCACGAGTCGGCCAACCGGCTGCACACCGTGCTGACTCTCGTGGAGCTGGGCCGTACCGACGAGGCGGTTCGCCTGGCCACCCGGGACCTGGCCGCGGCGCAGCAGCTCACCGACCGGGTGGTCGGCGCGGTGACCGAGCCGGCGCTGGCCGCCCTGCTGCTCGGCAAGTCGGCCCGGGCCGGTGAACGCGGCGTGGACCTGGTGATCGACCCGGAGTGCCGGCTCGACGGCAGCCCCCTGCCCAGCGCCGACCTGCTCACCGTGGTCGGCAACCTGGTGGACAACGCGCTGGAGGCGGTCGCCGGCAACCCGCCGCCCCGGCGGGTCCAGGTCTTCGTCGGCGCGGTCGACGGCGAACTGGTGGTCCGGGTCGATGACAACGGCCCGGGACTGGACCCGGAGCGGGTGAACGACGCGTTCCGGCGCGGCTGGTCCACCAAGAGCGCCGGCCGCGGCCTCGGCCTGGCGCTGGTCGGGCAGGTGGTCCGCCGGCACGGGGGCAGCTACGAGGTCGACCGCTCGAACGACGGCGGCAGCCTGTTCACCGTCCGACTGCCGGTCGAAGGCGGCGAGGCCCGATGAACGACATCCGGGTGCTGGTGGTCGAGGACGAGCCGCTGCTGGCCGAGGCGCACACCGCGTACACCGAGCGGGTGCCGGGTTTCGTGGTGGCCGGGGTGGCGCACACCGGTCGGGAGGCGATGGCGTCGCTGCGCCGGCGCGGCGGCGCGGACGTCGACCTGGTGCTGTTGGATTTCCGCCTGCCCGACGTGCACGGCCTGGACGTCTGCCGGGCGTTGCGAGCGGCGGGCAGCGGCGTCGACGTGCTCGCGGTGACCTCGGCCCGGGACCTGGCGGTGGTCCGTAGCGCGGTCTCCCTCGGGGTGACCCACTACCTGCTCAAGCCGTTCACCTTCGCGGCCTTCCGCGACAAGCTGGAGCGCTACGCCGACTACCGCCGGCAGGCGCTTGCCGACGGCGAGGTGGCCGCCCAGCACGAGGTGGACCGGATGTTCGCCACCCTGCGCGGTGCCGCCCCGCACACCCTGCCCAAGGGGCTGGACGTGCACACCCTGCACCGGGTGCTCTCCGCCCTGGCCGACCGGCCGCGAGCCACGCCCGCCGACGCCGAGGCCGGGCTGTCCGCGACCGAGGTGAGCCAGCGCACCGGCATCTCTCGGGTGACCGCCCGCCGCTATCTGGAGTACCTGGTGACCATCGACCGGGCGGTCCGCAGCCCCCGCTACGGCACGCCCGGGCGCCCCGAGGTCGAGTACCGGCCCACCTGACCGACACCCGGCCGGCGGCCGGTCGCGGTGCTCTGCGGTGGCGAGCGGCGGCCCGCCACCGGAGGCGCGACGTCCCCCGGCCGGGTCAGCTCACGTTGGCCGGGCCGAGCACGCTCTTCAGGTCGCCCATCAGCGCGGTGGTCGCCGCCACCCGGAACGGGCCCAGCCGCAGCGTGGTGGTCTTGCCGCCGTTGAGCAGCTTGACGTGCACCTCGGTGTCGCCGGGGTGCAGCACCAGGGTCTCCTTGAGCCGTTCCACCAGCGGCGGCGTGCAGCGGTGCACCGGGATGGTGAGGGTGACCGGCTTGTTGGCCGGGTTGCTGCTGACGTCCGGCATGGACATGTCCATCGCCATGATCCGCGGCGTGTCGTCGCGACGGTCCACCCGGCCCTTGACCACCACGATGGCGTCCTCGGCGATGTACTGCCCGATCACCTCGTAGGTGTTCGGGAAGAACAGCGTCTCCACGCCGCCGGCCAGGTCCTCCAGGGTGGCCGAGGCCCAGGCCCGGCCCTGCTTGGTGACCCGGCGCTGCACGCCGGAGAGGATGCCGGCCAGGGTGACCACCGCGCCGTCCGGGACGGTGCCCTCCTCGGAGAGGGAAGCGATGGTGCAGTCCGCCGCCGCGCCGAGGACGTGCTCCAGGCCGAAGAGCGGGTGGTCGGAGACGTAGAGGCCGAGCATCTCCCGCTCGAAGGCGAGCTTGTCCCGCTTGTCCCACTCGCTGTCGCCGATGGTCGGCATGACCGTGGTGCTGCCGCCGGTGTCGGCATCGCCGAAGCCGGCGCCGAAGAGGTCGTACTGGCCGACCGCCTCCTTGCGCTTGACGTCGGCGTACGCGTCGATGGCGTCGGCGTGCACGGCGAGCAGGCCCTTGCGGGTGTGCCCGAGCGAGTCGAAGGCGCCGGCCTTGATCAGGGATTCGATGGTCTTCTTGTTGCAGGCCACCGCGTCCACCTTGGCCAGGAAGTCGTAGAAGTCGGCGTACTCGCCCTTCTCCTCCCGGCACCGCATGATCGCGGCCACCACGTTCGCGCCGACGTTGCGGACGGCGGCGAGGCCGAAGCGGATGTCCTTGCCGACCGGGGTGAACGGCCCGGCCGAGGTGTTCACGTCCGGCGGCAGGACCTGGATCCGCATCCGGCGGCACTCCGACAGGTAGAGCGCCATCTTGTCCTTGTCGTCACCGACCGAGGTGAGCAGCGCCGCCATGTACTCGGCCGGGTAGTGCGCCTTGAGGTACGCCGTCCAGTACGACACCAGCCCGTACGCGGCGGAGTGCGCCTTGTTGAAGGCGTAGCCGGCGAACGGGACCAGCACGTCCCACACCGCCTGGATCGCCTCGTCGGAGTAGCCGCGCTCGCGGCAGCCGTCCCGGAACGGGATGAACTCCTTGTCGAGGATCTCCTTCTTCTTCTTGCCCATCGCCCGGCGCAGCAGGTCGGCCTGGCCCAGGGTGTAGCCGGCGAGGATCTGCGCGGCGCGCTGCACCTGCTCCTGGTAGACGATCAGGCCGTGGGTGGGCGCCAGGATCTCCCGCAGCGGCTCCTCCAGCTCCGGGTGGATCGGGGTGATCTCCTGAAGGCCGTTCTTGCGCAGCGCGTAGTTGGTGTGCGAGTCGACGCCCATCGGGCCGGGCCGGTACAGCGCCAGCACGGCCGAGATGTCCTCGAAGTTGTCCGGCTTCATCAGCCGCAGCAGGGAGCGCATCGGCCCGCCGTCGAGCTGGAACACGCCGAGGGTGTCACCCCGGGCCAGCAGGTCGTACGCGGCCTGGTCGTCCAGCGGCAGGGCCAGCAGGTCGAGTTCCCGGCCGTGGTTGAGCTGGATGTTCTTGACCGCGTCGTCGATGATCGTCAGGTTGCGCAGGCCGAGGAAGTCCATCTTCAACAGCCCGAGCGACTCGCAGGTCGGGTAGTCGAACTGGGTGATGATCGCCCCGTCGGCGTCCCGGCGCATCAGCGGGATGTGGTCGATGATCGGCTCGGCGGACATGATGACGCCGGCGGCGTGCACGCCGGTCTGCCGGATCAGCCCCTCGATGCCCTTCGCGGTGTCGATGACCTTCCGGACGTCCGGGTCGGACTCGTAGAGGCCACGGATCTCGCCGGCCTCGGCGTAGCGCGGGTGCTTCGGGTCGAAGATGCCGGAGAGCGGGATGTCCTTGCCCATCACCGCCGGCGGCATCGCCTTGGTGATCCGGTCGCCGACCGCGTAGGGGAAGCCGAGCACCCGGGCCGAGTCCTTGATCGCGGCCTTCGCCTTGATCGTGCCGAAGGTCGCGATCTGGGCGACCTTGTCCTCGCCCCACTTGTCGGTGACGTACTTGATCACCTCACCGCGCCGGCGCTCGTCGAAGTCGATGTCGACATCGGGCATCGAGACGCGCTCGGGGTTGAGGAACCGCTCGAAGATCAGGCCGTGCGGGATCGGGTCCAGGTCGGTGATGCCCAGGGCGTACGCGACCAGCGAGCCGGCGGCCGAGCCACGGCCCGGGCCCACCGCGATGCCCTGGCTCTTCGCCCACTGGATGAAGTCGGCGACCACGAGGAAGTACGAGGGGAAGCCCATCTGGTTGATGACGCCCAGCTCGTACTCGGCCTGCACGATGTGCCCCTCGGGGATCCCGTCGGGGTAGCGGCGGGCCAGGCCGGCGAAGGTCTCCTTGCGGAACCAGGACTCCTCGGTCTCCCCCTCGGGCACCGGGAAGCGCGGCATCAGGTTGTGGAACTCGAACATCCCGGTCGGGTCGACCTTCTCGGCGACCAGCAGGGTGTTGCGGCAGCCCTGCTGCCACAGCTCCGAGGAGTCGACCGCGCGCATCTGCTCGGCCGACTTGATGAAGTAGCCGCCGCCCTCGAACCGGAACCGGTTCGGGTCGTCGATGTTGCTGCCGGTCTGCACGCAGAGCAGCACGTCGTGCGCGGTGGCCTGGGCCTCGTGGGTGTAGTGCGAGTCGTTGGTGACCACCGGCGGGATGTCCAGCTTGCGAGCGATCTCGGTGAGCCCGTCACGGACCCGGCGCTCGATCGAGAGGCCGTGGTCCATGATCTCCAGGAAGTAGTTCTCCTTGCCGAAGATGTCCTGATAGCTGGCGGCGACCTTGAGCGCCTCGTCGAACTGGCCCAGCCGCAGCCGGGTCTGCACCGCTCCCGAGGGGCAGCCGGTGGTGGCCATGATGCCCTCGGCGTGCTCGGCGATCAGCTCCATGTCCATCCGGGGCCACTTGACGTAGTGGCCCTCCATGGAGGCGCGTGAGTTGAGGGTGAAGAGGTTCTTCAGGCCGGTGGCGTTCTTCGCCCACATGGTCTTGTGGGTGATGGCGCCGTTACCCGAGACGTCGTCGCTCTTCTGCTCGGGCCGGCCCCACTTGACCCGCGCCTTGTGGAAGCGCGACTCCGGCGCGACGTACGCCTCGACGCCGAGGATCGGCGTGATGCCGGCGGCCATCGCCTGCTTGTAGAAGTCGTTCGCGCCGTGCATGTTGCCGTGGTCGGTGATCGCCACCGCCGGCATCCCGAGCCGGTTCGCCTCGGCGAAGAGGTCCTTGAGCCGGGCCGCCCCGTCGAGCATCGAGTACTCGGTGTGTACGTGCAGATGCGCGAACGAATCGCCCATGCGTGGCGCCCCCCCGGGTCGGTCTCATGGGTGGTCGGAAGTCGGTCGGCCCACCCTATCCCCGGGCCCACCGGCGGCTCCAGCAGCCGCGCGGACAGACCGCCGCCGGGTGGTGTGGATCTCCCGGAGAGCCGGCCCGAGCCGGTCGCGGCCGGGTCGGCTGCCCGACTCGGAAAGCCCGGGAAGGCCGGCGCCGCCGTAGCCTGGACGGCACGGCGCACCGAGGACCGGGGACGGTGTGATGCTTCTCGCGGACGACATCGACGACCTGGCCAGAGCGGCCGCGCGCGGCGAACCGGGCGCGGTCGACGCGCTGCTGGCGGCCGTGCGTCCCGAGGTGCTGCGGCTCTGCGCCCGCCTGCTGCCGCACCGGGAGGACGCCGAGGAGGCGTGCCAGGACGCCCTGCTCGCGCTCGCTCGGGGCATCGACCGCTTCGAGGGCCGGTCGTCGTTCCACACCTGGCTCTACCGGCTCACCGCCAACCGGGCCCGGTCGACGTACCGGGCGCTGCGCCGGCGCTGGCTGGTCGAGTCCGGCGGCGTGCCGTTGCCCGATCAGCCCGACCCGAGGCGCACCAGCGTGGTCGCCGGCACCCGGCTGGACCTGCTCGACGCGCTGGACGCGGTGCGCCCCGAACTCGCCGAGGCGGTGACGCTGCGCGACGTGCTCGGGCTGAACTACCGCGAGATCGCCGCCCTGCTCGACGTGCCGGAGGGCACCGCGAAGTCCCGCGTCCACCTGGCCCGCCGGCAGGTCCGGCAGCGGATGTCCGGTGACTGAGACCGGGCACGCCGGGCCGCCGCCCTGCTCGCGTCGCCCGCCGGTGGATGGTTCCAGTGGCCACGCTGGGCGTGCTCGCGGCGGTGGGCGGCCTGCGGGGCAGACCCCGGTCGCGCCGCTGCCGGTGCGACGCCGACCCCCGGCGGCCAC
>NZ_JAEVHN010000054.1:0-18921 GCF_016803375.1 Micromonospora sp. 4G55 | reverse complement strand
GGGTACGACGGGCGGTGAGCGGGGCGGGATCGGCGGCGGGGCATTGCCCCCAGTCTGCCCCAGTGCCGCCCGGCCGGGTGAACCGGGGTGGAGGGTTACTTAACGGTCAGCTAAGGCCGGGAGATGGCGGGCCCGGCGGTTCGGCGTCACCTCGACGCGCGGCTGCCCGACCAGAATTCCGGTGGCGGTCCGGGACCGGCCGTTGCGAGACTGTGCTCTGTGCGAGAGCCGGACCGTTTCCGTGCCGCCGTCGGCAGGTGGGCGGCCGGCGGTACGGACGCCGCGGCGGCCGCCGCGGTGGCCCGCGAACTGGCCGAGGATGGCCTGGCGACGGTCGTCCTCGTCGAAGGGGTGAGCGACCGGAGCGCGGTGGAGGCGCTGGCCGTTCTGCGCAACCGGGATCTGGCCGGCGAGGGCGTGTGCGTCCTGCCGATCGGAGGCGCGATGAGCGTCGGTCGGTTCCTGCGGCTCTTCGGCGCGCAGGGGCTCGCCGTGACCATCCGGGGGCTCTGCGACGAGGCCGAAGAGGGCTACTTCCGGCGCGGGTTGGAGCAGGCCGGCCTCGGTAGCGACCTGACCCGTTCCGGGATGGAGGCGTTGGGCTTCTACGTGTGCGTCGCCGACCTGGAGGACGAGCTCATTCGCGCGCTGGGCACGGCCGGGGTCGAGCGGGTCCTGGCGGCCGAACAGGACCTCGCCCGCTTCCGGGTCTTCCAGAACCAGCCGGCGCAGCGCGGGCGCGCGATCGAACGGCAGCTGCGCCGCTTCATGGGTACGACCAGCGGTCGCAAGGCCCGGTACGCCCGCGCGCTCGTCGACGCCCTCGACCCGAACCAGGTACCCCGGCCGCTGGATCACCTGCTCCCGTCTCACTGCTGACCCCCGGTCCGGCCCGCCTGCGCGGTGAGCGCCCCGAGGGACGTCCCTCAGCGCAGCCGCCGGGCGGCGAACCTGGCCGGTGGGTCGGCGATCGCGTCCTGAGCCGCGATCAACTGGATCTCCCGGGTGCCCGCCGCGAGGGTCGCCTCCAGCACGGCGAAGACGGAGGCGATGGTGCGTTCCAGCGCCGTGGCGGGCGAGCCCGTCGTCCACAGGTGCGCGAGGTACAGCGCCGCGGTGACGTCGCCGCCGCCGTTGGGGCTGATCGGCAGCAGCGGGGTGGTCACCGCCCAGGCGCCCTCGTCGGAGACGGCCACCACCTCCAGCGACCCCGCCGGCACGTCACCGTGGAGCACGCTGGTGACGAGGACGTGCCGCGGTCCCGTCTCGCGTACCACGTCGACCGCGTCCAGCAGCTCGGCCAGGGAGTTGGTCGCCCGGCCGGCGAGGAAGTCCAGCTCGAAGTGGTTCGGGGTGATGATGTCCGCGCGCGGGACGACGGTGTCCCGCAGGTACTCCGGAATGCCGGGCCGGACGAACATTCCGCGGCCGGCGTCGCCCATCACCGGGTCGCAGCAGTACACCGCGTTCGGGTTGGCGGCCTTGACCTTGTCGACCGCGTCGAGGATCACCGCGCCCATCGCCGGGTCACCCTGGTAGCCCGACAGCACCGCGTCCGCGCTGCTGAGGACCCCGCGGTCGCCGATGCCGGCGATCACCTCGGCCACGTCGGCCGGCGCCAGCAGCGGCCCGCGCCACGCGCCGTACCCGGTGTGGTTGGAGAAGTGGACCGTCACCACCGGCCACACCTCGTGTCCGAGCCGCTGCAGGGGGAAGGCGGCCGCGGAGTTGCCGACGTGGCCGTAGGCGACCGAGGACTGGATGGACAGGATCTTCACCGGCCCATCATGGCGGTTCCCGCCGGTGCCGCGCGTACGGCCCGCCGTTTCTGTCGGCTGACCCACTCACCGGACGGACTGACTCACCGGCGACCTGTTCGCCGTCGCGGCGGTACGCCGGATCATGCGTGGCGTCACCCCCCGGTAGGAGCGCGGGTCGACGGGCAACAGCCACTGCCGGGCCCGGGCCAGCGGGCCGAGGTTGAGACCGAGCTCGTCGAGCACCTCGTCGATGTTGTGCATCGAGAACGGGATGATGTTCGTGCCGCGGGCATGCTTTCCGCTGGTCCGCGCCGTCATCCAGGCCAGGCGCGTGCGCACCTCCGCCCGCATCCGGTCCGCGGGCGGCAGCGTGATCCCTCCCCGCAGGTACGCGGCCGTCCAGACCGCTGCCATCTCCGCGCTGAGCGGGCTGAAGAACGAGGAGTTGTAGCCGGCGAAGGTCAGCCGCGGCACGTCGACCGGCAGGATCTGGCGGTACAGCAGGAAGTTGCCCGAGTCGTCCTGGAGCCGGGCGTGCAGGGCCTCGTCGAGGAAGGGCACGTGCTGCCGGAAGCCGGTGCCACAGATCACCAGGTCCGCGGCGAGCACCGTGCCGTCGACGAGGCGGGCGGCGGGTCGTCCGCCGTCGACCAGGAGTTCGCTGATCACCCGGTCCCGGTGGACGACGATCCGGCCGTCGGCGACGCGCTCGAAGAAGCCGTCCGTCGCGAGGCTGACCGTGCTCCGGGCGATGTCCTCGAAGGTCCCGTCCGGCACGAGACCCAGCTCACGCAGCTTCAACTGCCTGGTCGCGACCGACCCGACGCTGTCCAGCATGGTGCGGCGCAGGCCGTTCCCCGGGCCGTGCAGGAACCGCTCGAAGCCCTTCAGGTTGAGGTACCGGAACAGCGCCTCGCCCATCCGGGTGAGCATCAGGTACTTGTAGTTGAGCGCGCCACCGAGCTTCTTGGGCATCTTCCAGAGCAGCTCGCGAGCGACGAGATGGGTCTGGGCGGCGACGTCGCTCAGCGGGACCGCCACGTCGCACGACGACTTGCCGTACCCGACGACGAGGACGTTCTTCCCGCGGGCCGCCGCCAGGTCGTGCAACTCCCCGGAGGCCAGGACGCGTCCCCCGGCGGCGGTGAAGTCCGCACGGCCCGCGAAGGACGGGACCAGCGGCTCGGAGAAGATGCCGTTGGCGACGACGAGGTGGTCGTACCGCTCCTGCGTCACGGGCTCCCGAAGACCTGTGGGTCGCGACGCGATCAGCCAGCCGGTCTCGTCGTCCACGAGTTCCGCAGAGAGGACCTCGGTGGACAGGCGCAGGACGGCGTCGAGCCCGAACAGGTCCACGTAGCTCTCGAGGTACTGCTGGACCTGCTCGCCCGTCGGCCATTGCGGGTAGTGAGCGGGCATGGGCAGGTCGGAGAGGTGGTAGGTGCCCTTGTCGTTCTGGGTGCGCAGTCCCGGGTACCGCCGGGTCCGGCTCCACACCCCTCCGACGTCGGGTGCCTTCTCGAACACGGTGACGTCGAAGCCACTCTGCCGCAGCACCTTCGCTGCGCTCAGTCCGGCGAATCCAGCGCCGACGACGGCGATCCTCATGGCAGCCTCCGGAGAGTTGGTGACCCGCTGACGGGAGCCCGCGGCAGCGGGGGCGCGGCCGCGTCTGCACGCTAGCGAGCACGGCGGAGCGCCCGCTATCCGCTGGACGCGAGCCGTATCCGATCCGCGCGACCGGCCGGTGAGGAGCGCCGGGACGCCGTCGCGGAGCCGCCTCCTGTCGGGTCTGCGGCTCTCCTGACCGGTTCGCCCTGGTGACGTCCTAGGATCAGCGCATCAGGGCGCCCCGGCTGCCGGGTCCGACCCCCGCGAGGCCGGCCTCCCGCCGTACGTCACCACCGGTGCGCAGCCGCCGCCCTGCCCCGCCAGGAGGTCCCAGATGGACGCCGTGACGGTCAGGACCGACGACGTCGACCGCGCCCGGGCGGAGGTGGGCCGCGTCTTCTGTCCGCACCGGCTCACGCCGGACTCCGGGGTCCGCAGCGTCCGGCTGCGGATGTCGGCCCGCCGGACGGGCGGCGTGGGCATCGTCGACCTCGACTACGGACGGGCGGTGCGGATCCAACCCGCCCCGCTGGAGACCTTCTACCTCGTCCAGATCCCCCGCCGGGGCGGCACGGTGGTCCGGCACGCCGGCCGCACGGTGACCTCGACGCCCGACGTCGCCTCCGTCCTCTCCCCCTACGACGCCTCGGACATGCACTGGTCCGAGGGGTCGCCGCACCGGATCTTCTACGCCGACCGGCGCACCGTCGACCGGGAGCTGGCCCGCCTGCTGGGCCGCCCGGCGGACGGCCCGGTCCGCTTCGACATCGGCATGATCATGAATACGCCCGCCGCGACGGCGTGGCGACGCGGTGTGGAGTTCCTCGCCGACGAGCTGTCCCAGCCGACGGACGAGTCGCTGCTCGACCACCCCCAGGTCGCCGGCCGTTTCGCGCAGGCACTCGTCGGCCAGCTGTTGCTGGCCCATCGCCACACCTACACGGACCTGCTCACGGAGCCGGCGCCCCACCCGACCCCCGGGCGCCTCGTCCGGCGCGCCCGCACCCTGATCCGGGACCACCACGGCGAGGCGCTGACCGTCGGGGAGGTCGCGGAGGCGCTGCGGGTGAGCGTACGGACGTTGCAGGACTGCTTCCGCCGGGAGCTGCAGACCACGCCGACGGCGTACCTGCGCGCATGCCGGCTCGACGCGGTCCACCGCGCGCTGCGCGCGGCCGGGCCCGGGGCGTCCGTGACGGCCATCGCCGTGCAGCACGGATTCGCCCACCTCGGCCGCTTCGCCGGCGAGTACCGGGCCCGCTTCGGCGAGTCGCCGTCCACGACCCTGCGTCGCTGACGACCGTCAGCGCTGTCCGACGTCGGGCGGCCGGCTATCGGACCTTACGGGTGGATCGCACCACGATGTCGTCGTACTCGGGGTGCTTGCCCAGCCATTCGGCGAGGAACGGGCAGATCGGCACCACCGTCCGGCCCCTGGCCCGCGCGTCGTCCATCACCGAGCGAGCGAGGGTCGATCCGAGGCCCCTGCCTTCGAACTGCGGATCGACCTCGGTGTGCGTGTAGGCGATGATGCCGCCGGTCAACTGGTAGGTGACCACCCCGGCCAGCGCGCCCGACTCGTCCCGCGCCTCGAACCGCTCCCGCTCCGGCGCGTCATTCACGGTGAACTCCACCCCACCATCGAAGCACGCCCAGCCGCGGAACCGGGTGTGAGGCCGGCAACGCTCCCGGGCACCGCGGCCCGGCCGAACCGGGTCGTCGGTGCCGGGCTCACCGGGCGTCAGTGCGCTGCCACGACCACCGCTTCCGGGGCCAGGCTGGCGAGCCGGGCCGGCCGCACCACGACGAGCAGCACCGCCATCGCCGCCACCATGCCACCGGCGACGACGAGGGCCATGGCCACCGCGCCGGTGCCCAGCACGCCCACCAGGGGCGCGGCCAGCGCGCCGACGCCGAACTGCACGGCGCCGAGCAGGGCGGAGGCCGTACCGGCCGCTTCGCCGTGCCGGGACAGGGCCAGGGCCGGCGCGTTCGGCATCGCCAGACCGGCCGCCGCGAGCACCACCCACAACGACACCAGCAGGCTCGGCAGCCCGCCGAGGCCGGTCGCGGCGAAGGCGAGCAGGGCCAGTCCGGCCACGGTTCCCACGCCGAGGGCGACGACGAGGATCCGCTGCGGCGAGTGGCGGCGCAGCAGCCGTACGTTGACCTGGGTCGCCGCGATCAGTCCGACCGCGCCCGCGCCGAAGGCCAGCCCGAACTGCTGCTCGTCCAGCCCGTACTGCTGCTGCAGGACGAACGACGACCCGGCGACGTAGGCGAACAACGCCGCCATGGCCAGCCCGGCGACCAGCACCAGACCCACGAACGTCCGGTCCCGCAGCAGCGCGCCGTACACGATGAGCGTCGCGACCACCCCGCCGCGCCGGCGTCGCTCGGCCGGCAGCGTCTCGCGGAGGCCGAGCGCGGCGACCACGACGAGCAGCACACCGAAGGCGGCCAGGGCCACGAACACGCCGCGCCAGTCGGTCCAGCGCAGCAACCCGCCACCGAGGGTCGGCGCGAGAATCGGCGCCGCTCCCATCACCAGCAGCAGCCGGGAGAGCAGCCTGGCGAAGGCCGCGCCGTCGAACAGGTCGCGGACCACGGCCATCGCGACGACCGTGGCCGCCGCGACGCCGAGGCCCTGCATCACCCGCAGGGCACCGAGAACCGTGACGTTCGGTGCGACCACGCAGAGCACCGACGCCACGACGTGCAGCGCGATGCCGGCGATCAGCGGCGCACGTCGGCCGACGGCGTCGGACAGCGGGCCGATCAGCAACTGGCCGATGGCGAGCCCCGCCAGCGTGCCGGTGAGGGTCAGTTGGACCGCCGCCGGCGTCGTCCGGAAGTCGTCGACGATGGCGGGCAGCGCGGGCAGGTACATGTCGATGGTCAGCGGACCCACCGCGATCAGCGACCCGAGCACCAGGACGAGCCGCAGGCGTTGTCGGGGGGTCATCAGGTCGCCGGGTGTCAGCGGGACCGCCCGCGCCTCCGGGGCGTCGACGGTCATCGGGTCGTCTCCGATCGGCCGTCACGGAGCCGGGCCGGGTGCAGGGCAGGAGTCACACCTGAATCCAAATCCGGATCCGGTGATCTGATTCCCCATCGCCGGACAGGTAACGCAGCTCACAGCCGGGTGGCGGCGGTCAGCCGGCGATCCGGGAGCGGATTCCGGTGGGTCAGGCGGGGTCGGCCCGCCTCGCCGCCTGGCGCCGCAGTTCGTGGCGGGCCAGGGCGTTCTTGTGCACCTCGTCGGGTCCGTCGGCGAAGCGCAGGGTGCGGATGCGGGCGTAGGCGCCCGCCAGCGGGAAGTCCTGGGAGAGGCCGGCGGCGCCGTGCACCTGGATCGCCTTGTCCAGGATCCACTGGACGGTCGCAGGGGTGGCGATCTTGATGGCCTGGATCTCGGTGTGCGCGCCCTTGTTGCCGACGGTGTCCATCAGCCAGGCCGTCTTGAGCACCAGCAGTCGCAGCTGCTCGATCCGCACCCGGGACTCGGCGATCCAGTCGCGGATCACCCCCTGCTCGGCCAGCGGCCTGCCGAACGCGGTCCGCTGCTCGGCGCGGGCGCACATCAGCTCGACGGCCTGCTCGGCGACGCCGATGGAGCGCATGCAGTGGTGGATGCGGCCGGGGCCGAGCCGGGCCTGCGCGATCGCGAAGCCGTCGCCCTCGCCGCCGATCAGGTTCTCCACCGGCACGCGTACGTCGTGGAACTCCAGCTCGGCGTGCCCGCCGTGGTCGTGGTCGTCGTACCCGAACACCTCCATGCCCCGCTTGATCACCAGACCCGGGGTGTCCCGTGGGACCAGCACCATGGACTGCTGACGGTGCCGCTCGGCGTCCGGGTCGGTCTTGCCCATGACGATGAGGATCCGGGCGTTCGGGTTCATCGCGCCGGTGATCCACCACTTGCGGCCGTTGATCACGTACTGGTCGCCGGCCCGCTCGATCCGGGTCGAGATGTTCGTGGCGTCCGAGGACGCCACGTCGGGCTCGGTCATCGCGAACGACGACCGGATCCGACCGTCCAGCAGCGGCTCCAACCACTGCTTGCGCTGCTGCTCGGTGCCGAACATCGCCAGCACCTCCATGTTGCCGGTGTCCGGGGCGGGGCAGTTCAGGGCGGCGGGCGCCAGGTGGCTGCGTCCGGTGATCTCCGCCAGCGGGGCGTACTGCAGGTTGGTCAGGCCGGCTCCGTGCGTACCCGGCAGGAAGAGGTTCCACAGCCCGCGCTTGCGCGCCGCGGCGCGCAGCTCCGCGAGCACCGGCACCGCGTCCCACGCCCAGCGGTTGCCGAGCTGCCCGAGCTGCTCGTGGAAGGCGTGCTCCGCCGGGTAGACGTGGCTGTCCATGAAGTCCAGGAGGTTGTCCCGCAGCCCCTCGGTCCTCGGGTCCAGGGCGAAGTCCATCAGTGCTCCTTGAGGTAGGTCAGGCCCGCGTCGAGCAGCAGCTCGGTGACCTCGCCGAGGCGCTCGAAGCCCGAGCCGACGGTCTGGCCGCGCAGATGCCGGTAGTGGATGCCCTCGAGGATCGCGGCCAGCTTGAAGGCCGCCAGCCCGAGGTGGAAGCCGAGTGGCGGGAGGGGGCGGGTGCTGCTCGCCGCGTACCGGTCGAGGATCTCGTCCTCGGTCAGGAAGCCGGGCGCGGACGAGGCGTCGGCGACCGCCACCCCGACGAGCCGCCCGAGGCGCTGGTAGAGCACCAGCAGCGCCAGGTCGGTGAGCGGGTCGCCAAGGGTGGCCATCTCCCAGTCGATGACGGCCGCGAGGCGGTCGCGGTCGTCGGTGAGGACGTTGTCGAGGCGGTAGTCGCCGTGCACGATGCCCGGCGTCGACTCGCTCGGCACGCCGGACGCCAGGCGGGCGTGCAGCTCGTCGGCGGCCGGCAGGTCCCGGCAGTACGACGCGTCGAGCTGCTTCTTCCAGCGGCTCACCTGCCGAGCCAGGAAGCCCTCCGGCCGGCCGAAGTCGGCCAGCCCCACGGCCACCGGGTCGACCGCGTGCAGCGCGGCCAGGGTGTCGACCAGCCGGGTCGAGATGGCCCGGGTACGTTCCGGGCCGAGCCGCTCGAGCTCGGCCGCGTGCCGGTACGCCGTACCGTCGACCCGCTCCATCACGTAGAACGGGGCGCCCAGCACGTCGGCGTCGGAACAGAGCGCGTACGTCTTCGGCACCGGCACGTCGGTCGGCCAGAGCGCCGACATGACCCGGTACTCCCGGCTCATGTCGTGCGCGGTGGCCAGCACGTGCCCCAACGGCGGCCGCCGGACGATCCAGGTCCGCCGCCCGTCACCGACCTCGTAGGTGAGGTTGGACTTGCCGCCGGCGACCAGCCGGGCGGTCAGCTCCCCGGCCGCCCCGGGGATCGAGGCGGCGAACCAGTCGGAGAGCCGGACCATGTCGAGGCCCGGCGGGTCGGGCCGGTCGGCGGCGGTCACGGCACCAGGATGCTGACGGTCTCGACCACGCACGCCGGCTTCTCGGCGCCGGCCAGCTCGACGGTCACCTTCGCCGTGAGCTGGTAGCCACCGCCGCCGGGCACCAACGACAGCAGCTCCACCCCGGCCCGCACCTGGGAGTCGACGGGAACCGGGGAAGGGAAGCGGAGCTTGTTGGCGCCGTAGTTCACGCCCATGCTGAGCCCCTCCACCTTGTACACCTGCCAGACCAGCATCGGCACCAACGACAAGGTCAGGTATCCGTGCGCGATGGTGCTGCCGAACGGGCCGTGCGCCGCCTTCGCCGGGTCGACGTGGATCCACTGGCGGTCGCCCGTCGCCTCGGCGAAGGCGTCGATCTGCTGCTGGGTGACGGTGTGCCAGTCGGAGTAGCCGAGGTGGGTGCCGACCGCCTGCTCCAGCTCCTCGATGCCGTGGAAGACCTTCATCATCTCTCCTTTCCCGGTCAGGCCTTCGGCCCGCCGGCGACGTACAGCACCTGGCCGGACACGAAACCGGCCCCCTCGCTGGCGAAGAACGACACGGCGTGCGCGATGTCCTCCGGCGTGCCGGTGCGGGCGACGGGGATCTGCGCCGCGGCGGCGTTCTTGAAGTCCTCGAAGGCCATGCCGACCCGCGCCGCGGTGGCGGCGGTCATCTCGGTCTCGATGAAACCGGGGGCGATCGCGTTCGCCGTGACGCCGAACTTGCCGAGTTCCAGGGCGAGCGTCTTGGTGAAGCCCTGCAGGCCGGCCTTGGCGGCCGCGTAGTTGGCCTGACCCCGGTTGCCCAGGGCGGAGGTGCTGGACAGGTTGACGATCCGCCCCCATCCGGCCTTGGTCATGTAGCCCTGCACGGCGCGGCTCATCAGGAACGAGCCCCGCAGGTGCACGTTCAGGACCGCGTCCCAGTCGTCGGCGGTCATCTTGAACAGCAGGTTGTCGCGGGTGATGCCGGCGTTGTTGACCAGCACGGTCGGCTCGCCCAACTCCTCGGCGATCCGGTCCACGGCGGCCTGCACCGCCTGCTCGTCGGCGACGTTGGCGCCGACGGCCAGGGCCCGGCCGCCGCCGGCCTGGATCTCCTCGACGACCGGCTTGCCCGCCGCCTCGTCCAGGTCGACGACGGCGACGGCGAAGCCGTCCCGGGCAAGGCGCTTGGCGACGGCGGCGCCGATGCCACGGGCCGCTCCGGTGACGACTGCGGTGCGGGTGACGGTCATGGGGTCAACTCCTCGGTGCGGGCGGGATCTGGCAGGTCGGCTCCGGGCCGCGGCCCTGGGAGGCCGGTGCGAGAGGCGGGAAGCAACTCGGCGATCGCGGCCCGCGTGGTGTCGGCGTCGGTGTGCAGCAGCGCGCGCATGCCGACAGCGCGGGCGCCGAGCACGTTCGGTTCGGCGTCGTCGACGAAGAGCACCCGGTCGGCCGGCAGCCCGAGCCGCTCCAGGGTGAGCGCGTAGATCGGGGCGAGCGGCTTGCGCAGGCCGACCTCGCCGGAGATGACGACGGGATCGAAGAGCCCGTCGATCAGCCGCGCGGGTACGTGTTGCCCCAACTGTTGGAGAGCAGGCCTACGCGCACGCCGGCATCGCGCAACTGCCGGGCCAGGTCGAACATCGCCGGGTCGGGGCGCATCCCGGCGAAGAGCCGGGCCAGGACGCCGACCGGATCGACCGCACGCCCGTCGAGCGTGGTGAGCTCGGCGGCGAGCAGCGCGTCGAACTCGTCGACGCCCAGCGCCCCGGTCTCCAGGCGGTGGACGGGGGTGCCGTCCGGGGCGTCGCGGGACAACCACGCCTTGAGCGTGCGGGAGAACGACGCCGGGTCGATGCCGTCGGCCCGCACCCAGGCGGCGATCGAGTCCCGGACCGGCCCGGTGAGCACACCGCCGTAGTCGAAGACCACGGCGTCCACCTGGTTCCCGGCGCTCACGAGACGTACACCACCCGGCCGACGGTGACGCCGTCGGCGAGTTCCTGCACCCCGTCGGCCACCTCGTCGAGCGCGAGGCGTTGGCTGACCAGGGGTCGTACGGCACCCTGGGCCGCCAGCGCGGTGAGGGCCCGGTGGCAGTCGGCGACGGCTGCCGGGTCGTAGCGGTGGTACAGGCCCCAGTGCAGGCCGACGATCGAGTAGTTCTTCACCAGGGCGTGGTTGAGCGCGGCGGACTGGATCTGACCGCCGGCGAAGCCGACCACGAGGATCCGGCCCTCGAAGGAGACGCACTTGGTCGAACGCTGGTAGGTCTCGCCGCCGACCGGGTCGTAGACGACGTCGGCGCCCCGACCACCGGTCTCGGCCTTGACCACCTCGACGAAGTCCTCTTCCCGGCGGTCCACGACCACGTCGGCGCCGAGCGCCCGGGCCACCGCCGCCTTCTCCGGACCGCCCACGACGCCGATCACCCGCGCGCCGGCCGCCTTGCCCAACTGGACGGCGGCGCTGCCGACACCCCCGGCCGCGGCGTGCACCAGCGTGTCTCGCCCGCGCGCAGCCCGGCCCGCCGGTGCAGGCCGAACCAGCCGGTCTGGTACCCGATGTAGAGCGCGGCCGCCTCGGCGTCGTCGAGCTCCGCGGGCGCGGGGAAGGTGGCCGCCGCCGCCAGCAGTGCGAACTCCGCGAACCCGCCGTACGGCAGCGTCGCGCCGCCGAGCACGCGGTCGCCGACGGCGAACCCGTCGACACCTTCGCCGAGCGCGACGACCTCGCCGCACAGCTCGACTCCCGGGGTGAACGGAAGCTCCGGCTTGACCTGGTACTCGCCCCGGCACATCAGGACGTCCGGGAAGTTGGCCGGAGCGGCCAGCACCCGCACCACGAGCTGCCCGGGACCCGGCTCCGGGTCGGCCACGCCGACGAGCCGCAGCACGTCGCGGGGCTCACCGAGGTCGGCCACCCGCCATGCCTTCATCGGGCTGCCCCCTGGTCCTCGAGTCGTCGCTGGAGCTTGTTCATCCCGTTCAGCCAGCGATCGGTGTCGGTCGCGCGGTGCGCGTAGTAGCTGGCCACCCGGGGATGCGGCAGGACGAGGAACCGGTCGTCGTGCAGGGCCTGCCAGGTCGCCTCGGCGACGTCCTCGGGGGTGAGCGCCGCATCGTGGCTGAGCAGCTCCTGCAGCGGCCCGGCATTGTCGAGCATCCGGGTCCGCACCCCCTGCGGGCAGATCGCCTGCACCACGACGCCACGGTGCCGGTAGGTCAACGACAACCACTCGGCGAACGCCACGCAGGCGTGCTTGCTCACCGAGTACGTCGGGCTCCCGATCATCGTGAGCAGCCCGGCCGCCGACGCGGTCACCACGAACCGACCCGAGCCGCGCTCGACCCAGCCGGGGACCAGCAGCCGCGCGGCCCGTACGTGGGCCATGACGTTCACCTCGTGGCTGGCGGCCCAGTCCTCCTCGGTGGCCGACAGCCCGTTGCCGCGGTCGATTCCGGCGTTCCCGATCCAGACGTCGATGCTGCCCAGGTGGCCCCGGGCCGCCTCGACCAGCGCGGCGACCCCCTGCTCGGTGGCGGCGTCGCCGGGGGCGGGCCGGCCACCGATCTCCTCGGCCACCCGGACGGCCGCCTCGGCGTCGAGGTCGTTGACGACGACCCGCGCGCCCTCAGCGGCGAGTCGGGTGGCCAGCGCGCGGCCGATGCCGTGGCCGGCGCCGGTGACGACGACGCCTGAGTCCCGTACCGGCATCAGACACCTCCGGTCAGGGTGACGCCGCCGTCGATCACCAGCAGCTGGCCGGTCATCCAGGCGGCGTCCGCGGAGAGCAGGAACGCGACGACGCTCCCGATGTCGTCGGGGACGCCGAGCCGCTTGAGCGGGTACGCCGCGGCCACCTGCTCCTCCCGGCCCTCGTACAGGGCGGTGGCGAACTTCGTCTTCACCACGGCCGGGGCGACCGCGTTCACCCGGATGTCCGGGCCGAGCTCGACGGCGAGCTGCTGGGTGAGGTGGGTGAGCATCGCCTTGCTGGCCCCGTAGAAGCCGATGCCGGGCGCGGGCCGGAGGCCGGCGACCGAGGAGACGTTGACCACGGCGCCGCCGTGCTCCTTCATCCAGGCCCGATAGGCCTGCTGCACCCACGACAGGGCGGCGAGGCAGTTCACCTCGAAGATCTTGCGGGCCGCGGCCAGGTCCAGCTCGACCATCGGGCCGTACGTCGGGTTGATGCCGGTGTTGTTGACCAGCAGATCGACGCTGCCGAAGGTGTCGACCGCGCGCGCGACGACCTCGGCCTGGTGGTCGGCGTCGTCGGCGTGGCCGGCGATGCCGAGTGCGTGCTCCGGGCCGAGCCGGGCGACGGCCTGGTCGAGCGCCTCCTGCTTGCGGGCGGTGATGACGACCTTGGCGCCCTCGGCCACCAGCCGCTCGGCGATCGCCAGGCCGATGCCCCGGCTGGCGCCGGTCACGATCGCCGTTCGTCCGGTGAATCTCGTGGACGGCGCTGCAGCTTGGGACACGGGCCTCCCCTTCAGGGTTACTAAGCGCTTGCTTACGTTAGGCTCGATGAAGTGTGCGACGCCGCAGCGGCTGCCGTCAACAGGTCCGGCCCGATGGTCGACATCCGGCCGGCCCACCGGACGTTGTGGTATCAATGCCGGCCAGGCAGAAGGAAGGATGGACGCGGGTTGACCTACACCGCCGATCACTCACGCGCCGACGCGACCCGCGCCCGGCTGCTCGAGGCGGCCGTCGACGCGTTCGCCGAGCGAGGCTTCCACGGCACGACGACACGCGACATCGCCGCCGCGGCCGGGCTCAGCCCGGCCGCCCTCTACGTGCACCACAAATCCAAGGAGGAGCTGCTCTACCTGATCGCACGATCAGGACACGACCACGTGCTGTGCCTCGTTCAGGACGCGATCGCGTCGTCCGACGACCCGGCCACGGCGCTACGGCGGGCCGTCCACGACTTCGTCGTCTCGCACGCCCGCGACCACACCCGCACCCGGGTCGTCAACTACGAGCTGGCCGCACTGAGCCCCGAGCACCTCGCCGAGATCCGGGCCGTGCGCCACCGGATCGAGCAGGCGTTCCGCCAGCTCGTGGAGGCCGGCGTCGCCGCCGGTGTCTTCGACACCCCGGATCCGCGAATCGCGGGGGCGGCCCTGCTGTCCCTCGGCGTCGACCTCGGCCGGTGGTACCGCGACGACGGCGGCTGGAGCCCCGAGTACATCGCCACCGAGTACGCCGAGATGGCGCTCCGCATCGTCGGCGCCCGCTGAACGGCACAGGTTCGGCTACCCGAACCCACGCCGAGACGGGCCGCCGGCGGCTCAGCGGTGGTGGTACTCCTCGTCCGTGACGTGGTCGCCCCACTCGGACTCCGGACCGGAGCCCGGTGCCGGCGCCTCCCACATCGCGAGGTGGGTCATGAAGTGGTCCGGGGCGGCACCGTGCCAGTGCCACTCCCCCGGTGGCGTGTGGATGGTGTCACCGGGTCGGATCTCGATGATCTCGCCACCGCGGGACTGGATCAGGCCGACGCCCTCGGTGACGTGCAGGGTCTGACCGACGGCATGGGCGTGCCAGGCGGTGCGGGCGCACGGCGCGAAGCGGACGGTGTTGACCCGCATCCGGGAGGGCTCCTCGCCCTTGGCGATGACGTCGAAGTAGACATCGCCGGTGAACATCTCCGCCGGTCCCTTGACGGACGGCTGCGCGGGCAGGACTTCCACTGGCTTCTCCTTGTGCGGCGGGACCGGTCAGGGCCGGACCAGGACCTTGAGGGCCTCGCGCCGGTCCATCGCGCGGTACCCGTCGGGTATCTCGTCGAGGTTGACGGTGCGGTCGAAGACCTTGCCCGGCTCGACCGTGCCCTCGAGGATGCCGGGCAGCAGCTCGTCGATGTAGGCGCGCACCGGGGCGGGCCCGCCGGTGAGGGTGAGGTTGCCCCCGAACATGCCCCAGCCGATCGGCCCCTCGTCGTACTGCGGCACGCCCACCCGGCTGATCACACCGCCGTGGCGGACCACGCCGAGCGCCTGCTCGTAGGCCGGCTTGTACCCGACCGCCTCGAGCACGGCGTGGGTACCGTCGCCGCCGGTCAGCTCCCGCACCTTGGCGACGCCCTCTGCACCGCGTTCGGCCACCACGTCGGTGGCGCCGAACTCGACGCCCAGGTCGGTGCGGACCTTGTGCCGGCCCATCAGGATGATCCGCTCAGCCCCGAGCTGCCGGGCCGACAGCACCGCGAGCAGACCGACCGCGCCGTCCCCGATCACGGTGACCGTGGTGCGCGGGTTGACGTTGGCGCGCTTGGCGGCGTGGTAGCCGGTGCCGTAGACGTCGGCGAGGGTCAGCAGCGACGGCAGGAGGGCGGAGTCCGCACCGACCGGCAGCTTGACCAGGGTGCCGGCCGCCTGCGGGACGCGGATCAGCTCGGCCTGGGCCTCGCTGAGGAACCCGCCGTGGCGGCAGGAGGTCTGCACGCCCTCCCGGCAGAAGTCGCAGGTGTTGTCCTGGAACGCGAAGGACGCCACCACCAGGTCGCCCTTCGTCAGTCCGGTCACCTCCGAGCCGAGCTCCGCCACGACGCCGAGGAACTCATGGCCCATCTGCGTCCCCTGCTCGGACGCCGGCATGTTGTGGTAGGGATGCAGGTCGCTGCCGCAGACACAGGTCCGCACCACCCGGACGATCGCGTCCGTGGGCTGCCGCAACACCGGGTCCGGGAGCTCTTCCACCCGTACGTCACCGGCGCCGTACAGCAAGGTCGCTCGCATCGCGTTTCCTCTTCAGATCGTCGTCTCGCGGTGAACCCGGACCGCCACCACGCTGGTTCACTATCCCCCGCCAGGCGTAGGTCGTACCCACGCAACAGCCATCAAACCGGGAGCAAGGACGATCAAAAAGAGCGTACTGCCAGAACCCCCGTTGTCCGAGCCCGCAGAGCCCGGATGAACCAGTCCAGCTCCGGTGCCATGCTCTCCCCCGCCGGCCAGCCGTTGACCACGGAGAGCAGCTGAAGATACGAGTCTCTGCGAGCGTCGTTCGCGGTTTCCAGTCGGGTCAACAGCAGGCGCCGAAGGTCGCTGTCGTCGGGGCGACCGACGAGGTACGCGTACTGGGCCGTGACCGCCGCGACGATCGGCTCGGCAGCCGGTGAGGTCGGGTCGATGCCGGCCGTCAGGGCGCAGCCGGCCTGGTCACGGACGAGTGCGGCGGCGTCGCGGCGCACCAGCGTGCCGTCGCCTTCGGCACGCTCGGCGGCATGCTGCTGCGCCATCCGTCGCATGCTGGCGCGAAAATCCGGGTCCTGCGAGAGTTCGGCCAGTTCCACCCACGCCGCGACCTGCTCGGCCTCGGGGTTGTCGGGTAACTCGGGGGTCATCGAGCGTCTGATCCCGATGAACTCACCTCCGACGTCCAAGCCGCCGAAGACGCTGTCGAGGAACTCGTCGACCAGGCGCCGCCGTTCGTCCTCGGAGAGTCTGGCCAGTTTGTGCAGGAGAGCCATCTCCTCAGGGGTGGACCCGCGCCTGGCCACCGCCGCGAGCACCGCCCGCCGTAGGCGCAGCATGCGGATCTGCACGGCCAGCGCTTCGGCGTGCGCTGCCGCCACCTCGGGAAGCGGGATCTCCCGGTCGATGACCTTGTGGATGGTCGAGAGGTCCAGCCCAAGGTCGCGCAGCGTCCGGACGAGCTCCAGGCGTGCGACGGCCTCGATGCCGTAGCGGCGGTGGCCAGCCGGGCTGCGGCCCGTCGGCGGCACGATCCCGCGGTCGGAGTAGAACCGGATGACCTTGACCGACAGCCCGGTCCGCCGGGCCAGGTCGCCGATCGAGTACGTGGTGTCGCCGTCCATGCCCCCACCCTTCCGCCTCCCCCTGCGGGAGAATCAAGCCCCCTGGCGCGCCGGAGCGGGTCGGCTCAGCTGGCCACCTTCTCCAGGGCCTCGGCGAGCTGCTTGAGGTCGAGGCCCGCCAGGTGGTCGAGGAAGTGCCGGCGTACGGCGGCCAGGTTGGTGGGCCAGGCCTGCGTCAGCCGGGCGAGGCCGGCGTCGGTGAGGACGGCGTTCCAGCCGCGGGCGTCCTGCGCGCACCTGACCCGCTGGACGTACCCCTGCCGTTCCAGCCGCTGCACGACGCGACTCATGCCGCTGAGCGACATCTCGCAGACGGTGGCGAGTTCGCTCATGCGCAGCCGCCGGTCGGGCGCCTCCGAGAGATGCATCAGGGTCTCGTACTCGATGCTGGCCAGTCCCTGCTCGCGAACGAGTTCGGTGTCGATGGCGCGGGGTAGAGCGTGGATGACCCGCGGGAGGGCCCGGACGACGGCCTCTTCGTCCGCGGTGAGAGGTTGCGGCCCGTTCGGGGCCCGTGACGGCTTCGGTGTGACGGTGGACATGCCGCCAGCATACTTGCTTGACGAAGCAATTATCTGGCCTATGGTTGCGTTGTTGCTTTACGAAGCAAGGACATCCGGAAGGGGTGTCCGGTCATCACGAGAGGGAAGCACATGACCAGGATCGGCATCATCATCGGCAGCACCGGCCGGGGCGTAACGGAGCGGCGGTCGCCCAGTGGGTGTACGACGTCGCCAAGGAGCGGACCGACGCCGAGTTCGCACTCGTCGACCTGCTCGACTACAAGCTGCCGCACCTCGACGAGGTCTACCCGCCGGCGATGGGGCAGTACCAGCAGCCGCACACGCTGGAGTGGGCCAGGACGATCGCGTCGTTCGACGGGTTCGTGATCGTGACGCCGGAGTACAACCACTCCACGTCCGGCGCCTTGAAGAACGCGATCGACTTCCTCTACGGCGAGTGGAACAACAAGGCCGTCGGCTTCGTCAGCTACGGCTCGGTGGGTGGCGCCCGGGCGGTGGAGCACCTGCGGCTCATCGCCGGCGAGCTGCAGATGGCCGACGTGCGGTCCCAGGTGGCCCTCTCGCTCTTCACGGACTTCGAGAACTTCAGCGTCTTCAAGCCCAACGACTTCCAGCGGGACGCGCTCACCGCGACCCTCGACCAGGTCGTGGCCTGGAGTGAGGCCCTGGAGCCGCTGCGCACCAAGTGATCAACCGCAGGACCGGCAGCCGTCGCTACCGGAACCGAACTTCGGATGGTGAAAGGGACAGGACAATGCGTGGACTCACAGGCAAGGTCGCCCTCGTCGCCGGTGCGGCGCCGGGCAACATCGGCGGCGCGACCGCGATCCGGCTCGCCGAGGAAGGCATGCGGGTCGTCGCGGCGGATCTGAACCAGGCCGCCGCCCAGACCGTGGTCGACGAGATCACCGCCGCCGGCGGAACAGCCGTGGCGCGAGGCTTCGACATCGCCGACGAGCAGTCCTACCGGGGCCTGATCAACTTCACCGTCGAGCGGTTCGGCGGCCTGCACGGCCTGTTCAACGTGGCCGCGGATCTCTCGCTGCACAACATCGGGCGAGACAGCGACGTCACCTCGGTGCCGCTCGATGTCTGGCAGCACACCATCGACGTCACCCTCACCGGCTACATGTACGGTCTCCGGCACGCCCTGCCGATCATGATCAAGCAAGGCGAGGGTTCGATCGTCAACACCATGTCGAGCGCCGTGTGGCTGGGCGAGACCGAGCGCGTCGCGTACCAGGCGGCCAAGAGCGGGCTGATCGGCCTCACCCGGCACACCGCGACGCTCGGCGGCAAGCACGGCGTCCGCACCAACCTGGTGTCGCCGGGTGTGATCCTCACCGGGGCGGCGCTCGAGACCACCACCGCCGAATTCCGGGAGCAGATTCTCGCGACGGTTCGTTCGCCGAGGCTGGGTAGGCCGGAGGACCTCGCCGCGATGGTGGCCTTCCTCTTCTCCGATGACGCCGCCTACATCAACGGCCAGTCGCTGCTGGTCGACGGCGGCGCCAACTTCACCTGATCCTCTCGGCACGCCGGCGCGCGCTCGATCCGAGCGCGCGCCGACGTCCATCTGCCGCCGGCGGTGACCGGGCAGTCACCGCTTCGGTCCTGTCTCAGAGGTCATCTGCGCCCCTACTATGCGAGCGTGATTCACGTTGTTTCGGTCCGACGGGCGTACCCGCTGCTCGCCGCCGCGATCGTCCTGGTCTTGCTCGGCGCGGGCGTGGCCTGGGGCGTCGGGGACGCGCTCGGGCTGAGCCACACC
>NZ_JAEVHN010000053.1:0-19122 GCF_016803375.1 Micromonospora sp. 4G55 | reverse complement strand
GGGCGATCCCGGCCGGCTCAGTCGACGAGCGGTGCCGTGGCGGGCGGGTGCCGGCTCAGCTCAGCGGCACCAGCGTGAGCAGGCGGTCGCGCACCGGCGGGCCGGCGTCGTCCGCGGCGTCCGGATCCGGCTGCACCTCGCTGCGCCAGGCGACCAGCATGGCCCGCCGCTCGCGCGGCGTGGTGCCACCCCAGACACCGTGGCAGTCGCCGACCTCCAGCGCCCAGGCCAGGCACGAGCCCTGCACGTCGCAACTGCGGCAGAGCGCGACGGCGGCGTCGGCCGGTTCGTTCGGCGCCGGAAAGAATGTTTCCGGATCGACGCTCTGGCAGGTCCCTCTGGTCCGCCAGGCCTCGTCCTGGCGGCGTTCGCGCAACGCCCGCAACAGTCGCGGATCTCGTCGTGCGGCGGCCACCTCGTGCGGTCGGGGCATACGCGCCCGGGTCATCACACCCACCTCCCCCGTGGGACCGGCAAGATCGACGGGCATCGTTCGCACCGCGCGAAGACGCTCCCAGTGCCGGCGCTGTGTTCTATCGCACCCGCGGACGCGGAGACAAGGGGCTGTGCACAAAGATGACTGAAGATCCGAGCGAAATTTCGCCCGGAACTCTGGCAATTCGTACGCGACAATGTCGCGAATCGCGTTCAGAAAAGCGTCATTTCCCCCTCGACGCGCTCCTCGGGCAGCGGCACCCGCTCGATCAACCCCGGCCCGTCGTTGCGCACGTCGCCCACCGCCGGGCCCACCGGGCGGATCTCCAGACCGGCGAGCCAGTCGACCGGCGGCGGGGCGAGCAGCGTGGCCGGATCGTCGGCCGGCCCGAGCCAGGCCGCCCAGCGGTCGGCGGGCAGCAGCAGCGGCATCCGGTCGTGCACCTCGGCCAACTCCCCCACCGCGGCGGTGGTGAGCACGCTGAAGGTGAGCAGCGACTCCCAACGTGACCAGATGCCGGCGAACGCCAGCACGGAGCCGTCGCGGGGGGTCATGTAGTAGGGCTGCTTGCCGCCGGCGGGGCGGCGCACCCACTCGTACCAGCCGTCGGCGGGGACGAGGCAGCGCCGGCGGGCGAACGGGTCGGCGTACGCGCGGCTGGTAGCGACCGTCTCGACCCGGGCGTTGATCATGCGGGCGGCGCCGGCCGCCGAGCGGGACCAGTGCGGCACCAGGCCCCAGCGCCCGGCCGACAGCACCCGCCCGGCCTCGGCGTCCACCCGTACGACCGGCACCGGATCGGTCGGCGCGACGTTGTGGTCGGGCGCGAGCCGGCCGTCGGTGTCGTCGTACGACTCGAACAGCGCGCTCAGGTCACCGGCGCTCCGGGTCGTGGCGTACCTCCCGCACATGGCGCACACGCTAACGCGCCGCCGGCTTCCCGGCTGTCCCGCCAACCGGGAGTAGGACCGACGGCCGGCTACACCGGCCGGCGAGCTTGGCAGAATGTAACCGTGGGGAATCCGACAGCGACCCGGCCGCCGCAGCCGTGGACCGCACCGACCGCCAGCGATCCGGTTGCCGCGACGCTGCGCCTGCCCGGCTCCAAGTCGATGACCGCCCGGGCGCTGGTGCTCAGTGCCCTGGCCAGCGGTCCGTCGACCCTGCACGGGCCGCTGCGCGCGCGGGACACCGAGCTGATGGCCGGCGGGCTGCGGGCGATGGGCGCGCACATGTCGATCTCCGACGACGAGCGCTGGCTGGTCCGGCCGCACCGGCTGGTCGGTCCGGCCCACGTCGACGTCGGGCTGGCCGGCACGGTGATGCGCTTCGCGCCGCCGGTCGCCGGCCTGGCCGAGGGGCGGGTCACCTTCGACGGCGACCCGCAGGCCCGGGTCCGCCCGCTCGGCCCGCTGATCGGCGCGCTGCGCTCGCTCGGCGTACGCGTCGAGGCCCCGACCGCCGGCAGCCTGCCGCTGACGGTGCAGGGCACCGGCCGGGTCGCCGGCGGCGAGGTGGTGATCGACGCCTCCGCCTCCAGCCAGCTCGTCTCCGGCCTGCTGCTCGCCGGCGCGCGCTTCGACCGGGGCGTGGTGGTGCGCCACCAGGGCCCGCCCGTCCCCTCCGCGCCCCACCTGCGGATGACCGTGCAGATGCTGCGGGCGGCCGGCGCCGCGGTCGACGACAGCGTCCCGGACGTCTGGGTGGTCGAGCCCGGCCCGCTGGCCGGGCGCGGCTGGGAGATCGAGCCGGACCTGTCCGGCGCGGTCCCGTTCTTCGCCGCCGCGCTGGTCACCGGCGGTGAGGTGACCTTGCAGGGCTGGCCGCGCAGCAGCGCCCAGCCGGTCGAACAGCTCCGCTCGCTGCTGCACCGGATGGGCGGCGAGGTGACGCTCGGCACGGCCGGCCTGACCGTGCGCGGCACCGGCACGGTGCACGGCCTGGCGGCCGACCTCTCCGACGTCAGCGAGCTGACCCCGGCGCTGACCGCGCTGGCCATGCTGGCCGACTCCCCGTCCCGGTTCACCGGCATCGCGCACATCCGCGGCCACGAGACCGACCGGATCGCCGCGCTGGCCCGCGAGTTCACCTCGCTCGGCGCCGACCTGACCGAGTCCTCCGACGGGCTGGAGATCCGGCCCCGCCCGCTGCGCGGCGGCACCTTCCGCACCTACGCCGACCACCGGATGGCGCACGCCGCCGCGGTCGCCGGGCTGGCCGTTCCCGGCATCGAGGTGGACGACGTGGCGTGTACCTCCAAGACCATGCCCGAGTTCCCGGCGCTATGGTCGGCAATGGTGACCGGTAAGAGCTGAGGCGTAGAGGGGGCGGTCCTGGCGACCAGACGGCGGGAGTACGACGAGGACGACGTACGGGTCCGGCCCGGAAAATCCTCGCGTCCACGCACCCGCACCCGGCCCCAGCACGCCGACGCGGTGGACGGCTTCGTGATCGCCGTCGACCGGGGCCGCTACACCTGCGTGCTGGCCGGCGCCGACGCCGACGACACGGTGACCGCGATGCGGGCCCGGGAGCTGGGGCGCAAGTCGGTGGTGGTCGGCGACCGGGTGGGCCTGGTCGGGGACACCTCCGGGGCGGCCGGCGCGCTGGCCCGGATCGTCCGGATCGCCGAGCGGCGCTCGGTGCTGCGGCGGACCGCCGAGGACGACGCGACCACCGCCGAGGGGCGGCTGGAACGGGTCGTGGTCGCCAACGCCGACCAGCTGGTGATCGTCAGCGCGCTGGCCGACCCGCCGCCGCGCACCGGCTTCATCGACCGCTGCCTGGTGGCCGCGTACGACGCGGGCATCGAGCCGCTGCTCTGCCTGACCAAGGCCGACCTGGCCGGGCCCGAGCAGGTGCTCGGCTACTACACCGAGCTGGAACTGCCGTACGTGCTGGTCCGCCCCGACTCCGACCTCGACGCGCTGCGGGCGCTGCTCGCCGGCCGGGTCTCGGTCATGGTCGGGCACTCCGGGGTGGGCAAGTCGACGCTGGTCAACCGCCTGGTGCCGGAGGCCGCCCGGGCCGTCGGCGTGGTCAGCGCGATCGGCCGGGGGCGGCACACCTCCACCAGCGCCGTGGCGCTGCGGCTGCCGCCCGCGCCGGGCGTCGACGGCGACCCCGGCTGGATCATCGACACCCCCGGGGTACGCAGCTTCGGGCTCGCCCACGTCTCGGCGGAGAGCCTGCTGCACGGCTTCGCCGACCTGGTCGAGGCGACGGTGGACTGCCCGCCGAACTGCCCGCACACCGCCGACGCGCCCGACTGCGCCCTGGACGCCTGGGTGGCCGCCGGCAAGGCCGACCCGCGCCGGCTGGCGTCGTACCGTCGGCTGCTGTCCTCCCGGTCCGGGGAGGGTGACCCGCGCGGCGAGGCCGACCAGCGGAATCCGGGCGACCCGCTCGCCGGGTCCTGACCCGGGCGTGGCTACCGTTTCTCCCATGACCGGGTACGCCGACGACATCGCCCTCGCCCACCAGCTCGCGGACGCCGCCGACGCCATCTCCACGGCCCGCTTCCGCGCGCTCGACCTGCGGGTCGAGGCCAAGCCGGACCTCACCCCGGTCTCCGACGCGGACACCGCGGTGGAGCGGGAGATCCGGGCGCTGCTGGCCGACCGGCGCCCCGGCGACGGCCTGCTCGGCGAGGAGTACGGCGAGCAGCCCGCCGCCGGGCCGGGGGGTCGACGCTGGGTGGTCGACCCGATCGACGGCACCAAGAACTTCGTCCGGGGCGTGCCGGTCTGGGCCACCCTGATCGCGCTGCTGGACGGGGACCGTCCCGTGGTCGGGCTGGTCTCCGCCCCGGCGCTGGGCCGCCGCTGGTGGGGCGCGCTCGGCGAGGGCGCGTACGCCGGGCCGGACGCCGCCTCCGGCGCGCCGATCCGGGTCTCCGCCGTCGGCGACCTGGCCGACGCGAGCTTCTGCTACTCCTCGCTCAGCGGCTGGGAGGAGGCGGGCCGGCTGGACGCGATGCTCCAGCTCATGCGGGACACCTGGCGCAGCCGCGCGTACGGCGACTTCTACGGTTACATGCTGCTGGCCGAGGGTGCACTGGACGTCATGGTGGAGCCCGAACTGTCGCTCTGGGACGTCGCCGCGCTGGTGCCGGTGGTGACCGAGGCCGGGGGTGTGTTCACCGATCTGTCCGGCCGCGGAGTCCCTGCTGGGGACGGTTCCGGGGAGCACAGCGCGGTGGCCAGCAACGGCCTGCTGCACACCGACATCCTCGCCCGGCTGGGTCGGCCAACCGCGCGCTGAACCCCGGGCACCCTCTATCCTCGCCAGGTGGTGTCCTCCGGTTGGTGCTTCCTCGCGGCCATGATCGTCGCGTACGGCTTCGCCAACATGTTGCAGTCGGTCGCCGCCGCCCGGACGACCGTGCACCACACCTTCGATCCGGGGCTGCTGCTGAAGCTGGCCGTGCACCGCACCTACCTGGTCGGTCTGCTCTGCCAGGTGACCGGGTTCGTGCTGGCCTTCCTGGCCCGCCGGGACCTGCCGCTGTTCCTGGTGCAGGCCAGCGTGGCCGCCGGGCTGGGGGTCACCGCCCTGCTGGGCGTGGTGGTGCTCAAGTGGCGGCTGCCGAAGGCGGAGGTGGCCCTGCTGGTGCTGCTCTTCGGCGGGATCACCGCGCTGGTGCTCTCCGCCCAGCCGGCGCCGTCGAAGTCCCTCGGCACCGCCGGCCTGGTCGCCCTCGCCGTGGCGCTGGGCGGCATCGGGGTGCTCGGCTTCTTCGCCGTCCGCCTGCACGGGCCGCCCGGGTCGGTGGCGCTCGGCTCGCTGGCCGGGATGGCGTTCTCCGCCGCCGCGGTGGCCGCCCGCCCGCTGGCGTCCGCGCCGACGGTCGAGGCGTTCGTCCAGGACCCGCTGCTCTACCTGCTGATCGCGCACTCGCTGGTCGGGCAGCTGCTGCTCGGGCTGGCGATGCAGCGCGGCTCCACCACGGCCGCCGTCGCCGCGATGGACGCCGCCGGGGCGGTGCCCGCCGCGATCGTCGGCCTGCTGCTGCTCAACGACCGGATCTGGCCGGGCCGGGAATGGTTGGCCGCGGTCGGCTTCCTGGTCACCCTCGCCGCGGTCATCGGGCTCACCCGGTACGCCGAACCACAGCACCACCATGCCGTCGTCCGGCGACGGGAACGGATCGCGGTCGGCGCCGGCTCCGGCCGACCACCGCTCTAGACGGCGGTCAGGCCTCGACCGGCTTGCGCCGGAGCACTACCCGCTCGTAGAGCCGCTCCAGGGCGCTGGCGGTGCGCTCCCAGGTGTAGCTGCACCGCACCCGGTCCACCGCCGCGTGCCCGTACGCGAACCGCCCGGCGTTGTCGGCCAGCAGCCGGCGCAGCGTCACGCCCAGCGTGCGGACGTCGCCCGGGGGCACCAGCCGCCCGGTGACCTCGTCGACCACGGCGTCGGCGATGCCGCCCATCGCGTACCCGACCACCGGCACGCCGCAGGCCATCGCCTCCAGCGACACCCGGCCGGCGGAGGAGTAGTGCGGGGTGCAGGCGACCACGTCGGCCGAGCGGTACCAGGTGGCCATCTGGTCGTGCGGTACCGCCCCGACCAGCTTCACCTGGTCGGCGACCCCGGTCCGCTCGGCCAGCTCACGCAGCCGGCGGGCCTCGGCGTGGGTGGCCAGCTCCTCCGGCGGCGGCCGCCGGCGATGACCAGCTCGGCGTCGCCCACCAGGCGCATCGCCCGGATCAGGTCCTCCTGGCCGTGGCCGGGCGACAGCCCGCCGACGGAGAGGATGCGGGCCCGCTGGTCGCGGGGCGCTGCCTCGCCGTCGGGGTGGAACCGCTCGATGTCCACCCCGGCGGGGACCATCGCCACCGACGTGCGTTGCAGGCCCATCCGGGTCAGTTCGTCCACCTCGTCGTTGCACTGGGCGACCGCGATGTCCACCGCCCGGGTCAGCGCCCGCTCCAGCGGGATCCGCTCCCCCGGGCCGTCGTACTGCTGGCCGAGGTGGCGCAGCTGCTCGACGCCGAGGGAGTGGAAGGTCTGCACGACCGGGATGTCCGTCTCGCGTACCGCGTGGGCGGCGGCGAGGCCGCCGATCCAGTAGTGCCCGTGCACCACCTCGGGGGTCCACTCCGCGGCCCAGCGGTCGGCCAGCCACCGGCCGAACTCCGACACGTACGGCACCAGCTCGGCGGTGGGCGTGATCCTGGCCGGCCCGACGGGCACCCGTTCGAGGCGGTAGCCCTCCACCTCGACGACCTCCGGCAGGGCGGGGTCGTCCCGGCGCTCGTAGACCCGTACGTCGTGGCCGCGCCCGGCCAGCTCGGCGGCGACCCGGTGCAGGAACGCGTGCACCTCGACCGGGTCGAGCCCGCGTCGTACCTGGTGGAACCGCTGCTCGCGGATCTGCCCGGCGGTCAGCGGCCGGCACGACTCCGAGCGGTACCAGCCGGCGTTGGGCGGGCGGTGCGGGCGGCGCCGCGCGGCGCGGCGGAACAGGGAGAGCACGTTGCGCATGGGCCACCTCTCGGGCCGGGATCCTCGCGCTGGAAGGCGGCCCGGTCCGCCGATAGGGGACGCGGACCGGGCCGCCGGCCCCGCGACCGCAGCCCTCATCGGCGGTACGACCCCGGAGCCAACCTTGGGTGTCCGCCCCCAGGGGCTTGCCGAACCAACCGGAGCCGGACACAGAAAAGCTACCCCAAATGTTTGTGTAGGTCGACCCCTCGTCATCACGACACGACAGCTTGTTGCAGATACTGGTGTAGGCCCGGCATGATCGGAGACGCCGAACCAACCGGAGTCTCCCCATGCCCACAGCTCAAGCCCCGTACCGCCAGATCGCCAACGACATCACCGCGAAGATCAAGAGTGGCGAACTCAAGCCCGGCGACAAGCTGCCCTCCACGAGGGAGCTTGCCGAGGCATACCAGGTCCACATGAACACCGCCTCGCGCGCACTCTCGCTGCTGCACGACCGCGAGCTGATCACCGGCCAGCCCGGCCGCGGCACCTACGTCGCCGAGCATCCCGCACGGTAGGGCCACTCGACGCTACCGACCTGATGACGTGAGCGATTCAACCCCTCGCGGCGGCTGAATCGTTCACGTCATCAGCTCGAAAGGGTCCGAACGCACCCCGCCCGCCCAGTCGGCTCCACCGGGGTTGCCGCACCGCACGGCGATCCTCGCGCCGGTAGCCGCAGGTCAGGGTGGTCAATCGACTGCCCCGGACGCGGAACGGGGGCGCCGGGTCCGACCCGACACCCCGTCCGGCGTACTCGATGTGGATGGACCGACCGCGGCCGGTCAGCGCGCGGTGAGGCCGGCGCGGGCGGCGACCGCGGTGTCGGGCTGAGCCGGCGGCTGGCCAGGCGGTGAACCCTGCGGGATACGCCATTCACCGACCCGCAGGTGCCCGGAACCGGAAGATTGTCTGGTGCGCCGGTTCCTCCGTCACCCCGTCCGGCTGGTGCCGTTCGGCTTCCTGGTGGCGATCGCGATCGGCACGGCCTGCTGATGCTGCCCTGGGCGACCAGCGAGGAGCGCTACACCCCGCTGGTCACGGCGCTGTTCACCGCGACCTCCGCCGTGTCGGTCACCGGCATGACGGTCACCGACACCCCGAACTACTGGAACGGGTTCGGGCTGGCGATGATCACCGTGCTCACCCAGGTCGGCGGGCTGGGCATCCTCACCGGCGCGGCCCTGGTCAGCCTCGCGGTGTCCCGGCAGCTCGGGCTGCGTAACCGGCTGCTGGTCGCGGCCGAGACGGCCGAGTACGGCGTCGGCGACGTCGGCTGGCTGCTGGCCCGCATCGCCACCACGGTGGTGGTCACCGAGGCGCTGATGACCCTGGTCGTCAGCGGGCGGCTCTGGCTGGCCTACGACTACCGGCCCGGCCGGGCGCTCTGGTCCGGCACCTTCCACTCCATCCAGGCCTTCAACAACGGCGGGTTCACGCTCTACTCCGACGGCCTGCTCGCCTTCTCCCGGGACCCCTGGGTGGTGTTGCCGCTGGCGATCGGCGCGATCATCGGTGGCCTCGGCTTTCCCGCCCTGTTCGAGGCGGCCCGGCACTGGCGCCGCCCGGCCCGCTGGGCGATCGCCACCAAGCTCACCATCTGGGGCAGCGTGGTGCTGGTGGCAGGCGGCTTCGTCGCCCTGCTGCTCGCCGAGTGGAACAACCCCCGCACCATCGGCACGTACGACGCGCCCGGCAGGGTGCTCGCCACGTTCGCGCAGATCGCGCTCAGCCGTACCGGCGGCTTCGACGTGATCAACATCGAGTGGCTGAGCGAGGAGAGCTATCCCCTCCTCATCGCGCTGATGTTCATCGGCGGTGGCAGCGCCAGCACCGCCGGCGGCATCAAGGTCTCCACGTTCTTCCTGCTCGCCTTCGTGATCTGGGCGGAGGTACGCGGCGAGCCCGATGTCGTGGTGGGCCGGCGGCGGGTGGTGGGGTCGAGCCAGCGGCAGGCACTCACGGTGGCGCTGCTCAGCGTCGCGCTGGTGGTCATCGGCACGGTCGGGCTGATCCTGATCACCGAAGGGGTCCGGTTCAACGAGTCGCTCTTCGAGGTGACCTCGGCCTTCAGCACTACCGGCCTGTCGGTGGGCCTCACCCCGAAACTGCCCGAGCTGGGCCAGTACGTGCTGACCGTCCTGATGTACATCGGCCGGGTCGGGCCACTCACCCTCGGCTCGGCGATCGCGTTGAACACCCGGCGCCGGCTGTACCACTACCCGAAGGAGCAACCCATTGTCGGCTAGAGGAACGAGCGGCGGCGACATCGCGGTGATCGGGCTGGGCCGGTTCGGCTGCCACCTGGCCGGCGCGCTGTCCCGGCTGGGCCACGAGGTGCTCGCCGTCGACCGGGACTCCGAACAGGTCCAGCGCTGGGCACCGTACCTGGAACGGGTGGTGCAGGCGGACGCGACCGAGGAGGACGCGCTGCGCCAGCTGGGCCTGGCCGACTTCCGGCGGGTGGTGGTCGCGATCGGCGTGTCGCTGGAGGCGAGCGTGCTCACCGTCGTGGCGCTGGCCGAGATCGGCGTGCCCCAGATCTGGGCCCGGGCCACCTCGGACAAGCACGCGAGGATCCTCGCCTCGGTCGGCGCGCACCACGTGGTCTTCCCCGAGGCGGAGACCGGGGAACGGGTCGCGCACCTGATCGTCAGCCGGATGCTCGACTTCATCGAGTTCGGCGACGACTTCGCCATCGCCAAGGTGCCGGTGCCGCCGTCGCTGGTCGGCCGGTCGCTGCGCGACCTGGCCCCCGAGCGCTACGGCGTGCTGGTGGTGGGCGCGAAGCTCCCCGGGGAACGCTTCCGGTACGCCACCGCGGACACCCGGATCAGCAAGGGCACCGTGCTGATCGTCGAGGGGACGATCGCTCAGGTGCAGCAGTTCGCCAACCTCGGCTGACCGGTCACTTCCCCTTGCCCTTGCCCCCCTTCGCCGGCGCTACCGGCCGCCTTTTCCCTTGCTGTCACCCGACCCCTTGCCCTTGCCGGAGGTGCCGGACTTCGCCTTCGACGTGCCGGACCCACCGCTGCCCGAGGACTTGACCGTGGTCTTCGCCGGCGGCTTCTTCGTCGTCGCCTTCGGCGGCGGCTTCGGGGTCGGCGCGGTGGTCGGCATCGCCCCGGCCACCCCGGAGACCCGTACGCCGCAGGCGCTCTCGCCGATCTTGAACTCCAGCGGCAGCGGGTTGCCGCCGGCGTACCGGCCGGACAGGGCGATCTTCTCGGAGGCCCCGGGCGCCAACGACTCCCGACCGGCGGCCGGGCCCACCTGGACCATCCGACCCTCCTGCCGGACCGTCGGGCCGGGGGCGGTGAGCGTCTGCTGGCCGGGGAAGGCGAAGCTCATCGTCCAGTCCCGCAGCTCGCGGGCACCGGTGTTGGTGAGGGTGAGCTGGGCGGCGAAGTCCTTGCCGGAGTCGCTGCGCAGCGCGTACTCGACCTCGCAGTGGTTCTGCTGTTCCAGGCCCATCCGCGCCTCGGTGGGCTGGTCGGCACCACCGCTGGCCGGGGTCTTCGAGGTCATCCCCCACATCGCCGCGGTGACCGCGACCAGGCCGGCGGCGGCCACCCCCGCCTCCACCCGACGCCGCCGCCTCGTCGCCCGGCGGCTGCGGGTCGGACCGGAGAAGGGCAGCGCGTCAGTGTCCGTCGACCAGGGCAGGATCGTGGTGCCGGCGCTGGCCAGCAGCGCCGGGTCGAGCATGCCGGGCGCCGGGGAGACCGGCACGGCCGCGATCATCCCGGCCGCCTCGGCCAGAGTACGGGCCAGCTCGGCGGTGGTCGGCCGGTCCTCCGGCCGCTTGGCCAGGCAGCGGTGCGCCAGCTCGGCCACCTCGTCGGGCAGCCCGGGCACCGCCGGCATCGGCTCCGGGTCGTTGTACATGTGCGCCCGCAGCATCTCGGTGGTGGTGCTGGCCTCCCAGGGCAGCCGGCCGGTCAGCATCCGGTAGAGCAGCAGCCCGACCGCGTACACGTCGGTGGCCGGCGAGACCTGGCCGTTGTCCAGCCGCTCCGGCGCCAGGTAGGCGGGGGTGCCCAGCAGGGCGCCATCCGGGCCCTTCTCGCTCTCCCCCACCAGCGCGGAGATGCCGAAGTCGACGACCTTCACCCCGTTCGGGGTCAGCATGACGTTGCCGGGGGTGACGTCCCGGTGGACCACGCCCCGGGCGTGCGCGGTGGCCAGCGCCGAGGTGACCTCGGCGGCGATGGTGACCGCCTCGCGCCAGGCCAACGTCCCGCCCCGGCCGAGCCGCACGGTCAGCGGGGCGCCGTCGACCAGCTCCATCACGACGTACGGCACCGTCAGGCCGATCTGCTCGGACTCGCCGTAGTCGTACACGTTGGTGATGTTGGGGTGGCAGAGCCGCGCGGCGGCCTGGGCCTCCACCCGGATCCGGTGCCGGAAGGCCTTGTCGCTGGCCAGCCGGGAGGCCAGCACCTTCACCGCGACCTGTCGACCGAGCACCTCGTCGTAGCCACGCCACACCACGGACATGCCGCCGGCACCGAGCTGCTCGATCAACCGGTACCGCTCACCCAGCAGCTGTGCGCCGTTCCGGATTCCACCACCCATGGTCGGACGTGTTGCCCGGGAACGACCCCGCTACACCTCGCTGGTCGTAATCGGTCAGCGGATTCACCCGATCAGGCTGTCGCGAGCAGTTGGTCCACCGGCGCGTAGTCGTCGGTCAGGACCAGCGCGTCGTCGACGAAGGCGGCCAGCACCTCGCCGGCCAGCAGGTCCGGCACCGCGTCGAGGCGGCCCAGCCGCTGGGTGAGCGCGTCCACCGGCAGCGGCGCGTCCGAGGCGACGATGAGGAAGTTGGAACCCTGCTGACCGGCGATCGCGGCGGCCGGGGCGACCAGCGCGACGTGGCGGAACTCGGCGGCGACCGTGGCCAGCTCGCTGCGGATGAAGCGGCCCGGCGGATAGTCGATGACGTTCTGCACGTACCAGCCGCCGGGCCGGAGCACCCGGCGGACCTCGGCGGCCATCTCCCGGGTGGCCAGGTGCCAGGGCACCACCAGGTGGCCGAAGGCGTCCCCGACCACGAAGTCGCGGCTGTCGGTGGGCTCGCCGCCGACCAGCATCCGCGCGTCACCCACCACCGCGCGCAGCCCCGGCCCCGGCCGTACGCCCAGCAGCCGCCGGTCCAGCTCGACCAGCTCACCGTCGATCTCGAAGACCACGTTGTCGCTGCCGGGGCGGGTGGCGCTCAGGTAGCGCGGCATGGTGAAGCCGCCGCCACCCAGGTGCAGCGCGTCCAGCCGCCGGCCCGCCGGCGCGACCACGTCCGCCGCCGCGCCGATCCACTGCGTGTACGCGTACTCCAGGTGGGTGGGGTCGGCCAGGTCCACGTACGAGTGCTCGGCGGAGTTCAGGTAGAGCACCCGCCCACTGGCGCGGGACGGGTCGTCGGCCACCCGCGCGCAGTGGTACGCCGTCTCCACGTCGCACGGGTTCGGGGCGACCGCGCTGAGCCCCGCACCGAGCAGCCCGAGCACCGCGAGGGTGGCCTTGGTCCGGGCCGCGCCGGGCAGCCCGCCGCCCTCCTGCCTGCGCAGGTGGAACCCGAGCGCGAGGCCGGTGACCCCGAGCAGCACCGCCAGCGCGATCAGGATGACCGTGCTGGGCAGCGCCGCCACCAGCACGAAGCCGGTGACCAGGGTGGCGGTGATGCCGCCCAGCGTGCCGATGCCGGAGAGCCGCCCGACCACCTGACCGGTGCGGCGCAGGTCGGCCAGTTGGAGCTTCACCACCAGCGGGGTGACCGCCGCGAGCAGGGCCGCCGGAACGAAGACGGCGAGCGCGGTGAGCAGCAGGATGGCGCTGGCCGCGCCGCCGCGCAGCACCTCACCGGCGTACCGGACCACCGGCAGGGTGACCGCCGTGGCGATGCCGGCCAGCACCAGCGCCGGGGCCAGCAGGCCGCGCGGGTCCCGCCGGTCGGCCAGCCAACCGCCCGTCCACGCCCCGTACGCGATGGCGGCCAGCGCGATGCCGATCACCGAGCTGGTGACCTGGAGGGTCACCCCGACGTACGGGCCGACCAGGCGGAGCGAGACCGTCTCCAGCACCAGCACGGCACCGCTGGCGAGGAAGACCAGGAACGCGGCGAGCCCGTTGGGCAGCGCGCGGGGGGCGGCGGCCGGCCCGGCGGGTGCCGGGTTGACCACGACGTCGGACGATGAGCTGCTCACCGTCGCGATGGTACGCAGCGTTCCTGGCGCTCCGGGTCAGTACATCGAAAGATGAACATGGTTTGTGTGGTCGGCGGCCGGGCTGCCGGAACCGCTGTACGACCGCCAACCCGTGTTCGGCATCCAGATCTGCCGGTACCAGATCACGTAGAGCACGCCGAGCCGGCTGGCGTTGTTCTTGAAGTAGTTGGCCAGGCTGTCGCCGTACGCCTTGTCCCCGCCGGTGGCCGTGCGGTCCTCGAACCCGCCGGTGGCGGCGGCGAAGTCGCACGCCCGCCCCTTCGGGTGCTCACCGTCGCCGCCGCTGCGGAAGCAGGAGACGTACCGCTTGTAGCCGGCGGCCTGGGCCTGCCGCAGGGCGTGCAGGGTGCGCGGGGTGATGCAGCCGTCGGTGGTCGGGTCGTCGACCGAGCAGGACTCCGACGGCCAGGACCCGTCCGAGTTGCGCGGCGCCGGGGTCGCCGACCGCGAGCCGCCGCTGAAGCCGGAACTCGTGCCGGAGCTGACCGTGGCGAGCGCCCGCTCGGCGTCCCGCTTCCGCTTGGCCAGCGCGGCGAGCTGCTTCTGCTGCTCGCGCACCTCGTTGTCGATGGCCGCCTTCGCCTGCGCGGCGGTCTGCTTGGCCTCGGTCAGCTCGCGCAGCCGCTTGGCGTCCCGCTGGCCCATCACGTCCAGCTCGGCGGCGCGTTGCAGCAGCGCCTGCGGGCTGGCGCTGTTCAGCAGCGCCGAGGCGGTGCTCAACCGACCCAGCCGGTACGACTGCGCGGCGACCTCGCCGACCTGGGCGTTCAGCCCGACCAGCCGCCCCTCGACCGTCTTCAGCTCGCCGGTCAGGGCGGCCTGGCGGCGCTTGGAGTTGTCCAGCTTCGCCTTGGCCTCGATGTGGCCCTTGGCGGCGGCCTCCAACGCCTCACGGAGCTTCTTGGTGCCACCCTCGTTCGGCTCGGCGGCGGCCGGCACGGCACCGGCGCCGAGCAGCAGCGCCACGACGGCGAGCAGCACGATCAGCGGCCGGCGGGCGGCCGGCCTGGTGAGGCTGGTCCTCGGCACGACAATGTCCTTCCTCGGCCGCCAGGGGGACGGCGGCGCGGCGGCCCCGCCAGCTCCGAACGGACGGGCCTGCGGGCGGCGACCGCCGGACACGATACCGGACCCAGGCCGGTTGACCAGGCCCGCAACCGTCGAGGGCATAGATCGTCGACGCAGCGTCCCGACGCGGTCGCACAGCGCCGCGACAGCCGGCCGGCCTCGTCCGCCGCGTCGTGATCCACTCCGATTGCGGCGTGTCGCGGGATCCGGGCGCGCTGACACCGCAACACGCCGCAAAGCGCGCCGGAGGGGCGGGTCAGCCGCCGAGGAGGGCGTCGCGGACCTCGTGCCAGGTCCGCTCGTCGGCCGCGACCAGCAGCCCCTTGTCGTCGTCGGCCGGGTGGTACTCGGCGCCGTCGAACCGGCGGGCCACCCCGCCGGCCTCCCGCACCAGTAGTACCCCCGGAGCGTGGTCCCAGGGCAGGGTCCGCCAGAAGAGCACGAACTGCTGGTCGCCGGTGAGCAGATCGAGGTACTCCCGCCCGGCGCAGTGCTGCCCGGCGAGCAGTTCGCCGATCCGCTCCCCGCCCGCCTCGGCGGTCCGCCGGGTCTCCGGCGGCAGGAACCGGGTCATCGCGGTGCCGCGCAACGCGCCGAGCGGCGGTACCCCGTCGGCGGTGCGCACCGGCCGGCCGTCGAGCAGGGTGCCCTCCCCGGCGACGGCCACCGCCAGCGTCTCCGCCAGCGGGTCAAGCACCCAGGCGGCGGCCAGCTGGCCGTCGGTGAGCAGCGCGACCATCAGCGCGAACGGGCGGCGGCCGGCGGCGAAGTTGCCGGTGCCGTCGACCGGGTCGACCACCCAGATGTCGCCGTCGCCCCGCAGGTGGCGCAGCAGGGACGGATCGTCGGCGACCGCCTCCTCGCCGACCACCACCGAACCGGGCCGCAGCCGGCGCAGCGCGGCGGAGATCTTCTCCTCCGCCCGCCGGTCGGCCACCGTGACCAGGTCGCCGGGGGCCTTCTCGGCGACGTCGGCGTCGTCCAGCCGGCGGAACAGGGGCAGCACGACCTCGGCCGCGGTCTCCCGCAGCAGCTCGCCGACGTCGTCCCGCAGCCGGTCAGCCACGCGGCGGGAGCTTGACCACGCTGACGAAGAACTCGTCGATCTGCCGGACCACCGAGATGAAGCGCTCGAAGTCGACCGGCTTGGTCACGTAGGCGTTGGCGTGCAGCTGGTAGCTGCGCAGGATGTCCTCGTCGGCCTGGGAGGTGGTGAGCACCACGACCGGGATGCGGCGGAGCTGCTCGTCCTCCTTGATCTCCTCCAGCACCTCGCGGCCGTCCCGGCGGGGCAGGTTGAGGTCGAGCAGGATCAGGTCCGGCGTCACCGCGTCGGCGTACTGGCCCTCGTGGCGCAGGTAGGCCAGCGCCTCGGCGCCGTCGGAGACGACGGTGAGCCGGTTGCGCAGCTTGTGCTCGTCGAACGCCTCCTGGGTCATCAACACGTCACCCGGGTCGTCCTCGACCAGCAGGACCTCGATCGGGCTCTTGCCGTCCGCTGGCGCGGTCATCCCACCGTCTCCTTCATGCCACCCGTTGTACCGTGCTCCGGCGCCGCCTCGGGCGGGTCTGCGCCCGCCGGGCCGTCCGGCTGCCGGCCCACGGTCGGCGCGGAGGTCTCCGGCTCACCGTCGGCGTCAATCTCCACCCTCGAGGCCAGGTCGTCACCCGCCGGCTCCTCGCCGGTGACCGCCTCGGCCTCCGCCGCCGTCCGGGCCGCCTCGACGTCCTCGGGCAGCGCCGGCAGGGTGAAGCGGATCGCGGTGCCCACGTCGGTGTCGGTGTCCACCCAGACCCGGCCACCGTGGTACTCCACGATCTTCTTGACGATCGCCAGGCCGATGCCGGTACCCGGGTACGCGTCCTTGGCGTGCAGCCGCTGGAAGATCACGAAGATCTTGTCGGCGAACTCCGGCTCGATCCCGATGCCGTTGTCCTGGCAGGTGATCTCCCACTCGTCGTCGACGAGCCGGGCGGAGACGTGCACCTTCGGCGTGACGTCCGGGCGGCGGAACTTGATCGAGTTGCTGACGAGATTGGCCAGCAGGTTGGTCAGCAGCGGTTCCTCGCCACGGATCACCGGCATCTCGTCCCAGGTCAGCTCGGCATCGGCGTACTGGCGGGCGGCCTCGGTCTGCCCGGCCACGTCGCCCATCACCTTGTTGAGGTCGACCTCGGTGAAGCCGGTGGTGAGCCGGCCGATCCGGGAGAAGGCCAGCAGGTCGTTGATCAGGCGCTGCATCCGCTGCGCGCCGTCGACCGCGAAGGCGATGTACTGGTCGGCCCGCTCGTCGAGCTGGCCGGCGTAGCGGCGCTGGAGCAGCTGGCAGAAGCTCGCCACCTTGCGCAGCGGCTCCTGGAGGTCGTGCGAGGCCACGTACGCGAACTGCTCCAGGTCGCGGTTGGAGCGGGTCAGTTCCTCGGCCTGCTTCTGGAGCTGGCTGTTGACCCACTCGATGCTCTCGCGCGCCTCGCGTACCTCGGCGAGCTCCCGGGCGATCTTCTGCCGCATCGCGTCCACGTCGCCGGCGAGCTGTTGGAACTCCGGTGGGCCGGACCCGGCGATGCGGTGCTGGTAGTCACCCTCGGCGACCTCCCGTACCTGCTCGGCCAGCCCGGTCAGCGGCTTGATCACCATGCGGTCCAGCGACAGCAGCAGCACCGAGCCGGCCACCGCCACCACCACCGCCGCGACGATCAGCAGGACCACCAGGATGTTGCTGCTCTGGTAGACCTTGTCCGCCGTGCGCTGCCGCTCGTCGAGGATCTCGGCCTGGAGCACGCCGGCCGAGGCCCGGATCCGTTCGAACTGCTGCCGCGCCTGGTCGGTGATGAGCGCCTGGCCGGCCGCCGTGCCGTCCCGCTCCGTGGTCGTGATCACCGGCTGGGCGACGGCGCTGCGCCAGTCGGCCGCCTGCTGCTCCACCACCGCCAACGCCCGCTGGATGTCCGGATAGTCACCGATCAGCGCGTTCATCTTGCTGACGGTGTCCCGCTCCTGCTGCAGGCCGCTGTCGTACGGGGCGAGGTCGGCGCGGTCGCCGCTGACCGCGTACCCCCGGACGGCGGTCTCCTGGTCGAGCAGGGCGTTGAGCAGTTCCTGGCCCTGCACCCCCAGCGGGCCGGTCTTCACCAGCACCGCGTCCATGTTCTGCCGGGTCTTGGTGGCCAGCGCGGCCTCGGCCGCGGCGAGCCCGAGCAGCAGCACCACGACCACGGTCAGCAGCAGGCTCACCCGCCGGCGCAACGTCCACCCCGGGCGGTACGAGTTCACCGGCCACCGCCGCGGGTGACCAGCAGCATGGCGACGTCGTCGGCGAGCGGACCACCGTTGATCTGCTCGGCCCGGCCGACCAGCCAGGCCGGCAGCTCGGCCAGCGGCACCGCCTGGTTGGCCGGCTCCTCCAGCAGGCCGGCCAGCCCCGGCACGTCCAACCGGTCGTCGCCGTCGCCCACCCGTCCCTCGATCAGGCCGTCGGTGTACATCAACAGGGACCAGTCATCGGTGTCGAACTCCAGGTCGAACGCTACGGGTCGGCGGGGTCGTACCCCGAGCAGCAGGCCACCACGCGCCGGGACCGGCGTGATCTTGCCCCCGGAGAGCAGCAGCGGCGGCGGGTGCCCGGCCAGCCGGACGGTGGCCCGGTTGCCGTCCAGGTCCAGCCGGACCGTGGCGACGGTGGCGAAGATCTCCTGGAGCCGGCGCTCGCTCATCAGCACCTGTTCCAGGGCGGGCAGCACGTCGTCGTCGGCGACCCCGGCCAGGATCAGCGCCCGCCAGGCGACCCGCAGCTCGACGCCGAGCGCGGCCTCGTCCACACCGTGCCCACAGACGTCGCCGACGATCAGGTCGACCCGGTCGGGCCGGGTCTGTACGACGTCGAAGAAGTCGCCGCCGATCAGGGCGGCGTGCCGGCCGGGACGGTAGAAGGTGTGCACCGACACCTCGTCGGTGCTCATCAGCGGCTGGGGCAGCAGGCCGCGCTCCAGGCGGGCGGACTCGGCCTGGCGCAGCTCCACCTCGCGCAGCCGCCGGGCGTTCTCGTCGGCCCGCTTGCGTTCCACCGCGTAGCGCAGCGCGCGGGTCAGCAGGACGCCGTCGACCTGCCCCTTGACCAGGTAGTCCTGGGCGCCCTCGGCGACCGCGACGATGCCCAGGTGCTCGTCGGAGCGGCCGGTCAGCACGCAGACCGCCGCGCCGCTGGACATCTCCAGCACCTTGCGCAGGCCGTCCAGGCCCTGGGCGTCGGGCAACCCGAGGTCGAGCAGCACGCAGTCGACGCCGGCCACCCGCTGCCGGGCCTCGCTGAGGCTGGTGGCGACCAGCAGGTCGATCATCGAGTTGGTCTCGGCGAGCAGCTCACTCACCAGGAAGGCGTCACCCTCGTCGTCCTCGACCAGCAGAACCCGCAGCCGCTCGCCGGGCGGCAGGTTGGGGTTCGGCCCGAGGCCTCCCTGCGGGTACGGCGCCACAGAGGGACCGGCCATGCCGGGCCCCCGGTGCGGCCGGGTCACCGCCGCGAGACGCGGGAGTTCGCTGGTGATGTCGGGCTCCTTCCGAGTGCCCCGCTGATCCTGTATTAGACAACGGTCGCACACAACACGGCCGTGGCGGCACGGGCGTACCCGGGCAAGGCCGTCACACGGACAGCGGTCGGGCAGGAAGGAGCGTTACGGGAGGCCCCGGGGTGTCGCGGCTCACCCCCGGCGCGGTGCAGGATGATCCTCACCCTTCGCCCCAGCCCCGAGGAGCCCGCCGTGGGCGCACCCGCAGTTCCCGCCGCCGAGGAGTCCCCCGGGCGCACCCCCGTGGTCCGCGCCGCCGACCGGGCGCTCGCCCGGCCGCGCCGTAGAGCGCTCGCCGCCCTCGCGCGCTGGTCGCGCTGCTCGCCGTCG